>JADZDP010000077.1 GCA_020850995.1 Deltaproteobacteria bacterium | reverse complement strand
TGAGCGCTGCAGGAGGGCTTGCCGTCAGGCCCTCCCCACGCGGGGCAGGCCGCGTGGGGGCCCCACCCGAGAGCCTCCAGTTCATGCCCCGCGGGCCCCGCGGCGCTACACGCGAAGCGGCGCCCGCCCGGTCAGGAAGCGCCGATCGGGCGGCGGCCCGAACACCTTGGCGAGCGCGGCGTAGAGCGGGCGGTCATTGTGGAACAACCAGCGCGCGTCGCGCTCCTCGAAGCCGGGGAAGCGGCCGAAGTACGCGTTCACGCCTTGCGCGAAGTACTCGCGCGCGTTGCTCGCCGCATAGGCGTCGACGAAGGGCCCGCCGCGCTCGCGCCGGACCTGGAAGGCAGCCTCGATGCGCCCGTGGTCCGCCTCGTCGAGCACGCGGTCGTGCAGCGCATGCGCGATCTCGTGGACGGCGATGGACAGGGCCGGGTAGGCGTCGTCGGCCCAGCCGAACAGCACGTTCTCCTCGGGCACCGCCACGGCGAAGCGGCCGTCGGCCAAGAGCACGCCGCCGGTGCCGCGCACCTGTTCCCAGGGTCGCCCGTCGAAGGTGAAGCGCCCGCGCAGCGAGGCGAACTGCGGCAGCTCGGTGAGCCGCGCGCTACGTGGCACGACCACGAGGGTGAGGTTGGCGCGGCGCAGGCGCTGGTCGAGGCGCGGGTTGACGCGCATCTCGGCAAGCAAGCGCTCCACCACCACCACCGAGGCCTGGTTGGCGCCCACTGCGATGATGGGAATGCTGGGCGGCGGCTCCGCCGGGCTCATGCCGACGCAGAGGCCGGCCAGCATGAGCGTCATCCCGAAACGCCGAATCCGTCGACGGGCGCGCACCATACCAGCGTAACGGTTGGCGACGCCCCCGCCACGACGCGCCATGACACGGATCGCATCGGGGCACCCCTACCGCGCCCTACATGACGACGTATGGAGTCGCGTCAGGCGCTCATCGACGCCAGGAACTCGGCGTTGCTCTTGGTGCCCTTCATGCGCGAGAGCATGAACTCCATGGAGTCGATGACGTTCAACGGGTGCAGGAGCTGCCGCAGAATCCACACGCGGTTGATGATGTCCTGCCCGAGCAGCAGCTCTTCCTTGCGCGTGCCGGACTTGTTGATGTCGAGGCAGGGGAAGATGCGCTTCTCCATCAGCTTGCGATCGAGCACCACTTCGCTGTTGCCGGTGCCCTTGAACTCCTCGAAGATCACCTCGTCCATGCGGCTGCCGGTGTCGACGAGCGCGGTGGCGATGATGGTGAGCGAGCCGCCCTCCTCGATGTTGCGCGCCGCGCCGAAGAAGCGCTTGGGCTTGTGCAAGGCGTTCGAGTCCACGCCGCCCGACAGGATCTTGCCCGACGGAGGCTGCACCGCGTTGTAGGCGCGGCCGAGGCGCGTGATGGAGTCGAGCAGGATCACCACGTCCTTCTTCTGCTCTACCAAGCGCTTGGCCTTCTCGATGACCATCTCGGCCACCTGCACGTGGCGCGTGGGCGGCTCATCGAAGGTCGAGCTGATGACCTCGCCCTTGATGTTGCGCTGCATGTCGGTGACCTCTTCGGGCCGCTCGTCGACGAGCAGCACGATCAGCACCGCCTCGGGGTGATTCTCGGTGATGGCGTTGGCCACGTCTTGCATCAGCACGGTCTTGCCCGCGCGCGGGGGCGAGACGATGAGCGCGCGCTGGCCTTTGCCGATGGGACAGAGCAGGTCGATGATGCGCGTCGAGTAGTTGCCGCTCTTGGTCTCGAGCTTGTAGCGCTCCTCGGGGAAGAGGGGCGTGAGGTTCTCGAAGGGGATCTTGGGCTTGCTCTCGGTGGCCGGAAGGCCGTTCACCGTCTCGACCTTGTAGAGCGAGTAGTAGCGCTCCTTCTCGGTGGGCGGCCGCACCAGGCCCACGACGGTGTCGCCGGTGCGCAGGCCGTGGCCGCGCATGATCGAGGGCGCCACGTAGATGTCATCGGGGGAGGGCTCGTAGTTGTAGGCGGGCTCGCGCAAGAAGCCGTAGCCGTCGGGGTGACCGTCGAGCACGCCGCCGCCCTTGATGGCGCCCTGGTTGTCGGCCTGCCACTTGAGGATCTCGAAGATCAGGTCCTGCTTGCGCAGGTTGCCGTGCATCTCGACGCTGGCCTTGGTGGCGAGCGCGTGCAGCTCTGGGATCTTGGCCTGCTTGAGGCGGGTGAGATCGACGCTCTCGACGTCGGGGTTGACGGTGGGCAGGGCGGCCCCGTTGCGCGGGGGCGGCTGCTGCCCCTGCGGGGCACCGCCGCGGCGCGGCTGGTGGGGGTTGGGGGCGGCGCGGTGCTCGAGGTTCTCTTCGGTCATGTTTGCTCTTGTTGCTCGCGGCACGGTCCGTGGGACCGCGGGAGTGCCAGATGGGCTTGGAGCCGTTCGCGCGCGCCGACGATCTGCAGGGGGCGCCGCGACGGACCCCGGCCTTGTAGTCGAACCGCGCGTCGAGTCAACGGAATAGGCCCGGGCGTTGCGGATGCCGCAAACGAACAGGCCGCCCGGAGGCGGCCTGCTCGTCAGTCCATGTAGTCAGGAACGAAGGGCCCCAAAGGGCGACATTCCATGAAATCGTGAGGGGTATTGCAGGGCCCCTGCCACGCTCCATGTCCCTGTGAAATCAAGTGGTTGGCCAGAGAGCCCCGAGCAAAGCGCGACACCCATGTCATGCGTGCGAGGCGCAGGCGACGGTCCTGGTCGTTCCCTGCGGATGTGACGCCTGCCACGCGACCACAGCACTGACATTCCTGTCATGGCAGTGGGCTCCCTCGGCCCTCACCCTGGTGCGCCGCTCCGTCACTGCGGATCGATCAGCTGCACCAGGGTGCGGACGCCGAAGCCTACGCCACCCTTGGCGGTGTAGTCGCTGTCGCGATCAGTGTCCGCCGGCCCCGCGATGTCGAGGTGGGCCCAGGCAGTGCGTCCGTCGATGAACTGCTTGAGGAAGAGCGCCGCCGTGATGGCGCCGCCAAAGCGCAGTCCGGTGTTCTTCATGTCGGCGATGTTGCTCTTGAGCTGGTCCATGAGCGCGTCGTTGAGCGGCAGTCGCCAGAAATCTTCGCCCGCGCGCTTGCCGGCGCGCGCGATATCCTCGGCCAGCTCGTCCTCGTCGGTGAACAGGCCCGCGGTCGTGGGGCCGAGCGCCACCATGCACGCGCCGGTCAAGGTCGCCAGGTCGACAAGGGTGTCGGGCTTGGCCTCGGTGATGGCCAGGTCGATGCAATCGGCCAACACCAGCCTCCCCTCGGCGTCGGTGTTGTTGATCTCGACGGTGAGGCCCTTCCTGCTCGTGAGCACGTCGCCCGGGTGATAGGCGTTGCCGCCCACGCCGTTCTCGACGCAGCCGAGCCAGCCCGTGAGGGCCACGCGCGGCTTGAGCCGCGCTAGCGCAACGAAGGTGCCGAGCACCGCGGCGGCGCCCGCCATGTCGACCTTCATGTCGAGCATGCCGTCGGCGGGCTTGATGTCGAGGCCACCCGAGTCGAAGGTGAGCCCCTTGCCAACGAGGGCGATGCGCCGCCGCGCTTTGCGCGCAGGCTTGTACGAGAGCTTGACCACGCGCGGCGGGCGGTAGGGGCTTGCCGCCTGAGCGACGGCGAGCACCATGCCCATGCGCTCGCGCGCCAGGTCCTTCTCGTCGAGGACCTCGACGGCGAAGCCGTGCTCCTTGCCGGCGGCCACGGCGCGGCGCGCCAGCTCCACGGGCGTGAGCGTGCCCGCTGGCTCGTTCACCAGATCGCGCGCCAGGCACACGCCGTCGGCTACGGCGCGGGCGCGCTCGATGGCGGCGGCGCCGGGCTTGGCGCGCACCGCGGCCGCGATCTCGAGCTCTGACACCGCGCTCTCGTTCTTGTCCTTGTCTTTCGTCAGGTAGCGGTTGAAGCGATAGGCCGCGAGCAGCGCGCCCTCGGCGGCGGCGGCGACGCGCGCGTCCACCCGCAGCTCGCCGAGGTCGGGCAGCACCAGGACCACGCGCTTGGCCTTGACCTTGTCGCCGAGCTTGACCGCCGCGGCCGCCAGCTTGCGCACGCCATCGACGTCGAGCTTGTGGGGATCGCCCACGCCCACCAGCGCCGCGCGGCGCGCAGCGATGCGGCCGTGGGTGTGCAGGACGAAGGTCTGGCCGCTGGCACCCGTGAAGCCCTCGTCGCGCGCGGTGCTCGAGAGCAGCCCGCCGAGCGCGTCGTCGACCTCGCTGAGGTGGCGGCCGAAGCTCGCCTCGGCCACGGCCTTGGCCTTGCCCTTCTTTGACTTCTTGGCCTTCGCCCCGGAGCCCTTCGGCGCGCCGTCGGCGGCGCCAACGGGCAACGCGCAGGCCGGGTAGACAAGGAGATCAGCGGTGCGCGCGTCGGGCGCGCCGGAGACGGCGGAGATCTTCATCATGGCGGCGCGCACGGTAGGGCGGCCGTGCGCCCACAGGCAACAGAGCAGGGCGGCCGCCGGTCCTCCCGAGGACCGATGGGGCATGCGCACGAAAGGTATGCCCCAGGCCCGCAGCGCTGCGCCATGGTCGGACGACGCTTGGTTCCAAACGCCAATCGGGTCTAGATTGGCCACCGGTGCCTGTGGGCATCGCAGCGATGGCCGACCTCTACCTGCATCTGGTGTTCGCGCGGCGACTGCGCTTCGCCGAGGGCCTTCATCCGCTGGCCTCCGAGGTGCTGGCGCGTCGGCCGTCGCTGGTGGCGCTCGGCGCCACGCTCGCGTCACTGCCGGCGGCTGAGCGGCGCGGCATGTCGTTCTTGCGACGCCTGTTTTCTCGCAGCGGTGAGGTGGCGCGCTGGCAGAAGCTCTTGTCGGCAACGCCCGGCAGCCCGCGTGCCGAGCTGATCGCCAACGTGGCCGGCGCCGAGCCCGGCGGGCTTGGTGGGCTGTCGCGCGCGGGGCTCGCGCTCGGCTTGCTCTCCTACGAGCTCTTGGAGAGCGCCGTTGGCGGCCACACGGCGGCCATGCAGCCGGCGGAGCGCGCGGCCGTCGAGCGGGCCCAGGCGCGCCTGTGGCTGCAGGCGACCTTGGCGCGGGAGCAAGACCTGGCGCACGAGCTGCTGCCGGTGATCGCGCTTGGCAACGGGGACGCTACCGGCCGCGCGCTGCTGCACGCGAACGGGGCGCTGGCGAAGCTGCACGGCGCGGGACCCGGCGAGGCGCTCCTGCAGCGTTGGGTGAGGAGCCTGATCACCGAGGTGGCGCAGCTCGTCGAGAAGAACGCGCTGCCGCCGTCGCTCGGCGTGGATGATCAGGCGGCGCGCGGCCCGCACTTCGAGAGCCCGGCCCTCGTCGAGAAAGTGCAAGGTACGGTCAACAGCTTCGTGCTGGTCGCCGATCGCCTCGCTGCCGCCATGTCCGGCGCCGACCCCGACGCCGCTGCCCTCGCAGCCGCGCTCGATGGCTTGCGCGCGCCTGCCTGGACCCAGGGGGGCATCGACGAGCTGCGCGACGCCTGGCGCACCTGGCTCAAAGGTGCGCGCAGGGCGGCGCTCGAGCGCGGGCGCAACGACAAGCCCGCGTTCCTCGACGGCGAGCTGCCGCCCGAGGGCCGCCAGCGCGGCATCACCACGGTGATGAGCCTCGCCGACCTGCCACCAGAGGCGCAGGACGTCGGCGCGCCGCCCTTGCCCGAGATGTCGGGCCCGAACGCACCCCCGTCGCTGCCCCCCACCACCACGCAAGAGGTGTCGCTCGCGCAGATCGAGGCGGACGCGCGGACCTTCTCCGCGCCGCCGCACACGCAGGAAGTGTCGACGGCGCAGATCGAGGCCGAGGCGGGTGAGTTCGCGGCGCCGGCCCGAACCCAAGAAGTGACGGCCGCACAGATCGAGTCGTCGACCGCGCCGCCGGCCCGCTCGCCCACCGAGACCCAGCCGATCTCCCTCGCCGACATCGTGCGCGAGCAGGCCATCGCCGTGGGCGCGGCGGGCGGCTCGACCGCCCCGCCGCCCCACGACAACGGCGCGCCGAAGGCCTCGGAGCAGCCGGCACCGGCGGCGAGCGAGCTCGCCGCTGACGCGCCCGAGGGCGCGCCGGCGCCCCACGCCGCGCCCGAGGGCGCGCCTGCGCCCCAAGCTGGGGCGCAGGCCGAGGAGCGCCCACCGCCCGAGGCGCCCGCGCCGCCCGAGACGCCCGTGCGGCGCGAGTGAGGTAGGCGCGGAAGGTTGCCCGCGGGCTGCCCGAGACCGTACGTTCGTGGAGACGGGACTGGCCCGCCGCTGGTGCGCGTTGCCTCGCTGGGGCGCGGCCGGGGCGCGTCCCGCGGAGGCATCGTGGGCTCGCCCGTCCGTCACCAGCGCATCGTCCCCTGGCCCTTCTTGTTACCCCTCGTGCTCGGCGTCGCCTTGGTGGCGGTGGGCTCGCGCGCCCGCAGCCTCGACGAGGACGAGGACTACCGCCTCAGCTCGCTGCGCGTGTTCAATCGCGTGGTGCTTTTGGTGAAGGAGCAGTACGTCGAGCCGCAACGCATCCGCCCAAAGGAGATGCTCTTGGCCGCGCTCGACTCCGTCGAGAAGTACGTGCCCGAGGTGCTGGTCGAGGAGGGGCGTGACGAGGCCGTGGTGGTGGTGGGAGCCGAGCGCCGCAGCTTCCCGCTCGACGACGTCACCTCGCTGTGGGAGCTGAGCTTCAAGCTGCGCGACGTGTTCCGTTTCTTGGAGACACGCATCTCCACCGACGTCGATCGCCGCGAGGTCGAGTACGCCGCCGTCAACGGCATGCTCTCGAAGCTCGATCCGCACTCGGTGCTGCTCGAGCCCAAGTTCTCGCAGGAGATGAAGCTCAACACCAAGGGCGAGTTCGGCGGCCTCGGCATCGTCATCTCCATCCGCGACGGCGCGCTCACGGTCATCTCGCCCATCGACGGCACGCCCGCCGATCGCGCGGGCGTGAAGGCGCAAGACAAGATCGTGAAGATCGGCGAGGAGTCGACGGTCAACATGGGCCTCGACGAGGCGGTCGAGCGCCTGCGCGGCAAGCCCGGCACGCCGGTGACCGTGTGGATCTTGCGCAAAGGCTGGGACGAGCCGCAGCGCTTCGACATCGTGCGCGCCGTCATCAAGGTCGACTCGGTGACGCACCAGTTGCTCGACGAGACCGACAAGGCCGCGGGCCGCATCGGCTACGTGAAGATCAAGCAATTCCAGGGGCACACCGCGGAGGACGTCGCTGCGGCGGTGGCGGCGATGGAGAAGCAGGCCGGCGCGCGCTTGGCCGGCCTGGTGCTCGACCTGCGCAACAACCCTGGCGGCCTGCTCGAGCAGGCCGGAGAGGTGTCGAACCTGTTCATCGCCGATGGCGTCTTGGTCATCACGCAAGACGGCGGCAACGCAGGCGAGCGCCGCGAGATCCGAGCACAGGGCAACCGACCGCGCCTCGATCACCCGCTGGTGGTGCTGGTGAATGGCGGCAGCGCATCGGCCTCGGAGATCGTCGCTGGCGCCATCAAGAACCGTGGCCGCGGCCTCATCGTGGGCGATCAGACCTTCGGCAAGGGCTCGGTGCAGCAGCTCTACGACTTCCCCGACCAGAGCTCGCTCAAGCTCACCATCGGGCAGTACCTCACGCCTGGCGACGAGAGCATCCAATCGGTGGGCATCACCCCCGACATCGGGGTCTTGGCGGTGCAGGCGACGGACAAAGACGAGCTCAACCTGTTCCCGGACGAGCACACGCGCGAGGAAGATCTCGAGCGCCACCTCGACGACGCGCGCACGCGCAAGCACGAGGCGCGCTACCAGCTCGCCTATCTGGCCGAGCAGCTCAGTGAGGACGAGCGCGAGCGCCGCGACGCCTCCACCAAGTTCGCGGAGGACTTCGAGATCCGCTTCGCGCGCCGCCTGCTCGTGCGCGCGCCGGCGTCGGGCCGCGACCGACAGATCGAGGCCGTCAAGCCCGTCATCGACGAGGTGAGCGCCGAAGAAGACGCGCGCATCGACGCTGCGCTCGGCAAGCTCGGCGTCGACTGGACCCGCGATCCTGCGAGCGGCGCCAAGGTGGCCACGGTGGCGCCGGCGACGGGCGCGCAGTCGACCGCCCTGGCGGCCACGGTGCTGTCGGTGGACGCGGCCGACGCGGGGGGAACGCTCAAGCTCACGGTGCAGGCGAAGAACACGGGAGCCACGCCGCTCTACCGCGTGCGCGCCAACACCGAGGCCACCATGGGCCTGTTTTCGGACCACGAGATGCTGTTCGGCAAGCTCGACGCAGGCCAAGCGCGCGAGTGGACCGTGAGCATGAAGGTGCCGAAGGACCTGCAGTCGCGACGCGATCTGGTGCGCCTGCACTTCGCCGACGCCAAGAGCAAGCTCGCCACGCTCGACGTGCCCGTCACTATCAACGCGGTGGCGCGACCGCGCTTCTCGTACGCGCTCTTCATCGACGACACCCGCGCTGGCAATGGCGACGGCTTGCTGCAGGCGGGCGAGGGCGTGGAGCTGGTCGTGTCGATCAAGAACACCGGCACCGGCCCCTCGGAAGAGCCCACGGCATTGTTGAAGAACCTGGGCGGCTCCGAGACCTTCATCGAGACCGGCCGCCAGAAGCTCGACCCGCTCAAGCCGGCGTCGTCGGGGGTAGCGCGCTTCGGGTTCAAGGTGCAGGCCGACGGGGGCAAGGCGGCCACCAAGGCCGACCTGCGCCTGCAATTGTTCGACGCCGTCACCGGCGACGTGCTGGTGGAGCGCCTGCAGTTCCCCATCAAGGCGGCGCCGGCCGAGGTGAAGAAGAAGCGCGGCGTGGTGGAGGCCACCGCGGCCACCACCGTGCTCGCCGCCGCCGACGGCACCGCGCCGGTGCTGGCGCGCGCCGAGGGGGGCACGCGCTTCGACGCCGTGGCCGAGGTGAACGGTTTCGTGCGCGTGAAGCTCGGCAGCCTCTTTGGCTACGTTTCGCAGGCGGGCGTGGGGCCCTCGAAGGGCAAGGCGGTGGTGGGCGCCGACGGGCAGCCGCAAGGGCTGAGTTGGGTCTATGGCCGCGATCCGCCGCACATCACCTTCACGGGGGGGGCCGTGGCCGAGGTGGAGGGCGACACCTTCACCGTGGAGGCGCGCGTGGAGGACGACGGACCCGTCAAGGACGGCTACATCTTCGTGGGCGACCAGAAGGTGTACTTCGAGGCCTTCAAGGCCGGGCGGGGGCCGAGCAACCTGAGCATCAAGCGCGAGGTCAAGCTCAAGCCCGGCGTCAACGTCATCACCGTAGTGGCCCGCGAGGACGACGAGTTCGCCCAGCGCGAGGTCATGACCGTGTACTCGAAGAAGGGCGACCCGCTGGCCAAGGACGCGCGCTAGCGCAGGTCGCTGGGCGCGGCCGCGGTGCCGATGCCCTCCGTGCGCCTGCCGTCGCGCGGGCCACCACGCTCGGTCGGCGTGCCGTGCCCTCGGACGGCAGGGATGGCGGCGGGCATGGATCGCCCGGCGCAATGCGCGCCCCCTCGGTACGGAGATCCATCAGAGCAGGCGCCGCGCACCACGCTTCGTGGATCGCGCTTGGCAGGCGCAGGTCTTTTGGTTTACCGTGACAGGCGTTCAGTGCCTGAACAGATGGACAGGAGTACCGATATGGCGAACGGAACGAGCGGCAGCAACGGCAACAACCACGCAGGCACCGACGCGGCCACGCGCAAGGAGAAGGAGAAGACCCTCGAGCTGGCGGTGGCCAACATCGAGAAGCAGTTCGGCAAGGGCAGCATCATGCGGCTCGGCAACGCCGAGGCGCTCGGCGCCGACATCGAGGCCATCCCCACGGGATCGCTGGGCGTCGACCTGGCGCTCGGCGTCGGCGGTTTCCCGCGCGGCCGCGTGGTCGAGATCTACGGGCCGGAGTCGAGCGGCAAGACCACCATGACGCTGCACGTGATCGCCGAGGCGCAGAAGCGCGGCGGCATCGCCGCCTTCATCGACGCCGAGCACGCGCTCGACGTGCAGTACGCGCGTCGCCTGGGCGTGCGCACCGACGATCTCTTGATCTCCCAGCCCGACACCGGCGAGCAAGCGCTCGAGATCGCCGAGATGCTGGTGCGCTCCGGCGCCATCGACATCCTCGTCATCGACTCGGTGGCAGCACTCGTGCCCAAGGCCGAGATCGAGGGCGAGATGGGCGACTCGCTGCCCGGCCTGCATGCGCGCCTGATGAGCCAGGCCTTGCGCAAGCTGACGGCGTCTATCGCGCGCTCGGGCACCTGCGTCGTGTTCATCAACCAGATCCGCATGAAGATCGGCGTGATGTTCGGCAGCCCCGAGACCACCACGGGCGGCAACGCGCTCAAGTTCTACTCGTCCGTGCGCCTCGACATCCGTCGCGTGGGCGCCATCAAGCAGGGCGAGGAGGTCGTCGGCAACCGCACGCGCGTCAAGGTGGTGAAGAACAAGCTGGCCTCGCCCTTCAAGGAGACCGAGTTCGACATCCTCTACGGCGAGGGCGTCAACAAGCTCGGCGAGCTGGTGGACCTCGGCGGTGACCTTGGTGTGCTCGACAAGAGCGGCGCTTGGTACAGCTACCAGGGCCAGCGCATCGGGCAGGGCCGCGACAACACGCGTCTGTTCCTGCGCGATCACCCGGAGATGGCCGTCAAGGTGGAGGCGGAGATCCGCGCCAAGCACATCGCCGCGGTGCAGGCCATGGTGGCGGCGAGCATGCCGCGCGCCTCCGAGCCCGCGCCTGTGGTGCCGGTCAAGGCGGCGCCGACCGAGGCCGACAAGAAGGTGGTGGCGCGCGCGCCGGCCTCGAAGAGCGGCGAAGCGTAGTTGAGCGGCGCCGTCGCCCTGATCGGCGGCGCCGGCTTCATCGGCCGCGCCACCGCTCGCGAGCTCGAGCGACGAGGGGCTCTGCCCCTCGTCGTCGATCGCGTGGGCGATGCGCCGCTCGACCTCACGGCGCCCGATGCCGCAGCGCGCTTGCGGGAGCGCCTCGAGCGCGCTGGCGCCAGCGTCGTGGTGCACCTCGCGGCGCGCGTCGACCCCCCCGCGGGCGCCGCTGAGCACGCGGCGGCCCGCGCGCTCCACGTCGAGGGGACCCTGGCCGCCGTGCGCGCCGCGCGCGCGGCGGGCGTCCTTCGCTTCGTGTTGGTCTCGAGCGCCACCGTCTACGGCGCGCACCCCGACAACCCGGTGCCCCTCGACGAGGGCGCGCCGCTGCGCCCCAACGACTACCCCTACGCCAAGGACAAGCTGGCCCAAGAGGAGCTGGTGGCGCGCGAGGCCACGGGGCTCTCGGTAGCGGTGGCGCGCCCCGCCATCGTCTACGGCCCCGGCGTGCGGAACTACCTCACCGAGATCATCACGCGCGCGCCGGTGCTGCCAGCGCTCGACGGCTGCCGGCCGCCCTTGCAGTTCGTGCACGTCGACGACGTGGCGCGTGCGTTGGCCGAGCTCGCCCTCACGCGCGTGGACGGCGCGTTCAACGTGGCGCCCGTGGATTGGCTCGCGGCCGACGAGGTGGCCAGGATTGCGCGCAAGCGCGTCGTGGCGTTGCCGAGCCGGGTGCTGGCGCCCTTCCTCGACCTGGGCGCCCGATTGCTGCCGCCGCACCTGCGAGCGCCGGCCAGCTTGGCGCCATACCTGAAGCACCCCTTCGTGGTGTCGGCCGAGCGCTTGGCGCGAGTGACGTCGTGGGCGCCGCAGGTGTCGTGCGCGGAAGCGCTGCGGGCGATCTTGTAGCTACTCGCCCTCGCCCTCACCCTCGGCGACCTCGTCCACCGTATCGACTGGCAGACAGGCGTTCTCTTCGCACGAGTAGCCCTCGCCGAGCGCGTCGTCGCACTCCTGATCGACCGTGCACGGCACGATGAGCGCTTCGGTGTCGAGCACCAGCGTGCACGCGGCGCACGAGAGGACCAGCACGGCGGCGAGCGCGAGCGCGCTCTTGGTCAGGCGGCTCATTCGGCGCTCCCCACGTCGTCGGTGAAGACGAAGCCCTGCAGGAAGTTCACGGTGGCCACCAGGGTGGCGGTGGCCGCGAACAGGTACGAGATGTCGGCGGCGATGGCTTTCTGCTCGATCTCGTTCCTCGCGTCGAACAGCTCCTGCCCCACGATCTTGTTCGCGCGCCCTTGGTTGCACACGATGACGTCGGCCGCGCACTGGTACTGCGCGTTGGCCAGGATGCCGAAGGTGATGCCCGAGGCCAGGCTCACGACCGCCACGCCCGTGGCGACGTACGCCACCAAGCGCTTCTCCTCGAGGGAGGGCTCGTCGCTCGCGGTGGTCGGTGCTGCCGGCGCCGTGCTCGGCTCGGCTGCGGGTGGCGGCGCGGCGGGCGGCGGCGCGGTGGGCGGCGCGGCGGGCGGGGGCTCGACGGGCGGCGCCGGCTCGGCGGGCGGGGGCTCGGCCGGCGGCTCGGCAGGGGCAGGCGGCGGCGCGGCGGGCGGCGCCGGCTCGGGCGGTGCCGGCTCTTCGGCTCGCAGCGGCCAGGCAACGAGGGCGAGCGCGACGATGGCGGGAGTCACCCAGGTTCGCATCGCCGCCTTGTAGCGCAGGACGAGCGCGGCACGAAAGGGTTGGTCGCGAGAGCGCAGATCGTGTTCCCGCACCGTGACGAGCGCGCATGGGTGACGCGAGGGCAAGGAGACGCACAGGCGTCTTTCCGGCACGCTACACGACCAGCACCGTGCCGGTCCCCTCGAAGCGCACCACGGGCACACGCTTGGCGTTCTCCGGCAGGCCGGGCAGCGGCGCGCGATAGGGCACGAGCTGCCCCGACCAGCCGATGAGGCGGCTCGCGTGCGCCACGCACGGCGCATCGGGGCGCACGGCGAAGGTGAGCAGCGGCGCCCTGCTGCCGAACACGAGCCGCCCGCTGCCGCGCAGGTGCACGATGTCGAGGTCGCGGTCGGCCTCGGAGGGGAGCCGGCCGTTCTCCCACACCAGGCCTTGGGTGAACGCAAGCAGCGCGCTCTCGACGAGGTAGATCTCCTCGTTCTTGAGCGTGAGCAAGCGGGGGTGCAGCTTGTCCGCATGCAAGAGCGCGAGGCCACGCCCGAGCAGCGCGGCGATCGCGCTGTCGACGCCGCCAAACAGGCTGTCCGTGCGCTTGCCGCGATAGCGACGATTGACGGGCTCGATCTCGAACTGCCCCGTGAGCGCCACCAACAGATCGGTGCGCACGTACCCGACGTCGGGGATGGGGAAGGCGAG
This sequence comes from Deltaproteobacteria bacterium, assembly GCA_020850995.1. Classification (GTDB taxonomy): domain Bacteria; phylum Myxococcota; class UBA727; order UBA727; family VGSZ01; genus JACOUT01. Next base: position 85,880 of record JADZDP010000077.1, on the reverse strand, counting down.
CGTCCCGTCCTCGCTCAGCGTCGGCTCGTCGGTGGTCACGGCGGAGGCCGCCAGCGTCGTGAGGCGCTCATCGACGAGCAGCGCCCGTGGCGCGGCGCCGCCCTGGTCACCCTGGGGCGGTGCTCCACGCTCCGCCGCCTTGGGCGGCCCGCTGGGCTCGGCGGGCTTCTCGGGCGCGTCCCCGGCAGCGCGCTCCTCGACCTCGATGGTGTAGCCGAGGGGGTTGTCGCGGGTCCCCGCGGCGGCCGCCGGCGGTGGCTCGACGGGCTTGCGCAGCGTCGAGGTCGCGGCCGCGGTCAGCGCCGCCGCCTCGATGGGCTGGCTGGCGCGCGCGCCGGTGGCGGTCGACATGGGTGGATCGCGCTGCTCAATCGCCTCGATGGCGACCACGCCCGTGATGGGCTTCGGGGCCACGGGCGGGAGGCCCGCAGCGTGGGCCACGTTCGCCAGGCTCGATGCGGGCGGCGCCGCCGGTTGCGGTGGCGTCGACGAGGAAGGCGCGGGAGCTGCCGGCTGCGGCGGCGTGGACGCCGGCTGCGCTGGCGGCAACGTGGCCGCGGGCTGGGAAGGGGTGGACGCGGGGCGCGGCGGCGTCGCCGCTGGCTGAGGAGGGGTGGATGGGGGCTGCGGGGACGTGCCTTCCAGCTGTTGCGTCTTTGCAACCAGCGCCGCCAGGTTCGGCAGCGGGAAGGTGCCCGTCGCCGTGGGGCGGTAGGCGCGGATCTCGTCGGCGCGCTTCTTGTTGCCGGCGCGCTCGTAGAACGCCGCCGCGCGGTCGAGGTCGCCCTGGCGTTCGAGCACCAGGCCCATGTAGCTGGTGGCGCGCGGGTGGTCGGGGTTGAGCTCGAGCACGTGCTCGAGCTCAGCAGCGGCGTCGTCGAGCTTGCCGGTCTTCAGGTGCACCATCGCCAGGTTCAGCCGCAGCGAGGGCTCGATGGGGCTGTTGTGCACGAGGTCGGCGAAGATCTGCCGCGCGCGGTCGAGGTGGTTCAGGCGAAAGAGCGCCAGGCCGAGCAAGTTGAGCGCTTGCTCGTGCGACGGGTTCATCTCGAGGGCGCGCTCGAATTGGCGCCGCGCCTCCTCGACGCGCCCGGCCTGCAAGAGCTCGGAGCCCTCGGTGAGGAGGTAGTAGAACTCCTCGTCCCGCGCCGGTTTTTCGGTTTCCGCCATGATGTCCCCGAGGCAATGCGCCGAGCTTCGTTCTACCGCGAAGCGGTGCTGGCCTCATAGCTCGCGGCCAGGCCGAGCACGCTCTCGATGTACGCCTTCGTCTCCGGGATGTCGGGCACCCCCCCGGCGCGGGCCACGCGGCCGGGCCCGGCGTTGTAGGCGGCCAGCGCAAGCTCATCGCTCTTGAAGTGCCTGCGCAGGAACGCGAGGTAACGTGCCCCAGCGTCGATGTTCTGCTGGGGATCGAGGGCATCCCCCACGCCCAGCTCCGCGGCGGTTGCCGGCATGAGCTGCATCAGGCCGACGGCGCCCGCTGGCGAGACCGCGTCGGCGCGAAAGCCGCTCTCCACCGCGATCACCGCCACCAAAAGGCTCGGCGGCAGCTCGTGCTTGCGGCTCGCCGTGCTCACCAGCTCATCGATCCAAGGTGGGATACCCGGCGCCAGCGCGGCCGGCCGGTCGCTACCGCGCGCACGCGCGCCCAGCCCACGGTGCGCCACACCCTTCTGCCGCAGCGCGATGCGCTCGAAGTCGCCAGGCTGGTAGTCCACGGCCTCGGCACGGGGGTAATCAGTGACGACCGCAACGCCGTCCTTGTCGATGGAGAGGTACAGACGGTCGCCGGCCGCGCGCGGGCCGTGCAGGCCAAGGACCAGGGCCAGCGCCAGGGTGGCATCCATGGCGAGACCATACAGCGGAGACCAAACGCATTGATGGTCGCCGGGCTCGATCACGCCAACTGGTCTCCGCTGTCGCGCGGAGCTCACTCGCAAAAGGGCAGCGCCTCGAGGCTGGCAGCGGTGCCCTCGATCTTCTTGGCGCTCATGCCGTTGCAGCGGTTCGCCGGGAGCACGCGGAAGCTGTCGTGCGCGACATGGGGCTGGCTGAAGCCCTCGCCCTGCGCGGCGGCCTTCGCCTCGGCCTTCTTGAGCTTGCAGTAGTCGGCAGACGCGGTGGCGTAGCGGCCGAGCTCGCCGACCGTTGGTGCCGCCACCACCACGTAGCGCTCGGTGCTGTCCGGATCGCCTTGCACCTCGACGTCAGCGACGGGGATGGGCTTGCCGGGAGACAGCACATCGGTCTTCAGGTCGGCGTTGGGGAAGAGCTGGATGGCGTTGCCGTCGGCGTCGAGGTTGAACACGCGCGCGTGCAGCGGCGTCGTGCCGCTGTTGGCCACGAACACGGTGGAGCGATCGCCGAAGCACAGGTTGCCGTCTGGGCGCGTCTTGATGTGCACGGTGACGTCGCCACGTGCGGTGATCTCGCCCACGGTGCTCGGCCCGCGCGGCAACGCGGCCGCCGACACCTCGAAGGGATCGGCCGTCTTCTTGGTGACGATGAGCGTGCCGTCGTAGGCGGTGAGCTGCACCTCGATGATGGGCAGCTGCTTCACCGGGTCGACACGTTGCAGGATCTGCCCTCGCAGCATGCGCTCGGCGCCCTTCGGCACGCCGCGCCCGCTCCAGCGCGGATCCACGTCGACGACGGTGGCGCCGTACACGGCGAGCGCCGCCTCGATCTGCCCTCGGAGCCACTCGGCGCGCAAGCCGCCCGCGGCACCGCCGTCGACGATCTTGTCGACGGCCACGCGCTTCTTCTTCGGCAGGATCTGGGCGATGGCGGCCAGCACGTGCTCGCGCAGGTGCGGCACCTGGCTCGCGCGCCAGCGGTCGACGTCACGCGTGAGCAAGCCCGCCATGGCACACACGGTGGAACGCCCGCTGCCGCGCAGCAAAATCTTGCTGCCGGCATGCAGGGGCGCGCACGCGTCGCGGTTGTCGGCGCGGCACAGCTTGGTGATGAGCGCGCCGCGCGCGCGCGCCTCCACGTCGGGAAGCGGAGTGCCGCTTGGCTCGATGGCGACCTCGTACTCGAAGTGCAGCGGCACGCCGCCCTCGAAGTCGGTGGGCGGCACCTGGAACGCTGCGTCGCAGTCCATCGTGAGCGGCCCCGGCGGCGCGCCCGCGAGCGCGGCGAGCGCCGCGACGAGGGTGGACGTGATCAAGGGCTAGCTGCCCCCTCGCACCTGCTCGACGGTGCGGATGACCTCGGCATCGTGCACCAGGTCGTCGATGAGATCGCTCATGAGCGATCCGGCCGCCGCCGGCGTCGATAGCTCGCCGTTGCCGGCGGCGCGGTGAATGACGGCGTCGCCCTTGAGCAGCGACAGGCCGGCGGCGCCCGAGGCAACGCCCACCTGGGCGTTGCAGTAGCTGACGTCGCTGTCGATGCGCGCGTTGAGCAGGTGCGCCGCGTCGGCGGCGCTCACCACCTGGAAGCCAGCAGCGGCGAGCGCGCCCGAGGCGGCTTGCGAGAGGCGATCGGGCAGCGACGCGAGCACACCGTCGGGGCAGCCAGCGGCCGACACCTTGGGGGCCGGCACGGCCTCGAGGAGCACCGCCAAGCCAGCGACGTTGGCCTTGGGCCGCGGCGGCGGCGGCGCGGGCTTGCGCGGGCAGCCGGCGAGCACGCCGAGCGCGAGCGCGGCGACGACGAAGAGGACGGTGCTGGACAAGCGGCGATTCACGGCGAGCCTCGCGGCAACGGGTTGCATTCGGTGGCGAACCTCGCCCATGCTTCCACGGCCTTTTCACCCCGCGCAATCGTCGCCGATTCTCGAGGCTGACGAACGGAGACCGCATGGCTCGCGTTGGACTTTCGCTTCTCGTCGGCGCCGTGGCGGCGCTCGCGCTCACCGCATGCCCCGCCGAACGCAAGGCCATGGGCTCGGGCACCGTCAAGCTGCCGGTCAAGCCCGCCCTGTTCCTGCGCATCACGCCCGACGGCGATGCCTCGCCCATCGTGGGCGCCTTCGTCCCCGACGAGGTGCCCGACTCGGAGGTGGACGAGACCAGCCTGGCGCGCACGCGCTGCTCCAAGTTCATCAAGCCAAACCGCATTCCCGCGTCGGGCTCGTTCAAGGAGATCACCGTGGCGTCGTCGGGCGCCGCCAGCAAGATCGGGGTCAAGTCCATCGCCAACATCGATCTCGGTGGCTCCGAAGCGCAGGCGCTCTTGGTCAAATACGAGCTGCTCGAGAAGATGAGCGCCGACGTCGATGCCGACGGACTGGCGCAGTGCTGTGCCGCCGCGCCCGACCAGTGCACCAAGCGCTACATCTCGGGCGCCATCATGGCCGACGGCGAGTACTTCGCGGCCACCGAGAAGGCCACCGACGTGGGCCTCGACGCCACCGTGCCGGTGGAGGGCGTGCCCGTCACCGGCGACGTCATGTATCAAGACGACCTCAAGTGGCAGCGACAGGCGGCGTTCAAGCGTCAGTACTTCGCGTTCACCTTCGCGCGCACCGGCGGCGGCGGCCTTGGGGGCGGCGCCGCCAAGGACGCGTGCGCGTGGGTCAACAACGTGCCGCCGAGCCCCGACGGGCAGTACTTCGTGGGCGTCTCGAACCCCATGGATACCGAGAAGCTCGCGCGTGAAGACGCCATGCGTGATGCGCGCGAGCAGGTGGTGAAGTACCTCGGCGAGTACTTGACCGAAGCGGCGGCGAGCCGCACCTCGACGTCGGGCAAGGCCAGCGACCTGAGCACCATGGTGCAGGACGAGAAGATCAAGACCAACATGGCGCAAGGCCTGGCGCGCTTCGTCAAGGACCAGCAGTGGTGCGGCCCCGACGCCGTGGCCGCGCCCTCGGGCATGAAGAACGTCATGAAGGCACTGGCCTTCTTCTCGAACGCTGAGCGCAAGGCTGCGGGGTTGGCGGCCATGCGCGCGCTCATCGACACCAAGAAGGCGGCGGGTGAGAACACCTCGGCGCTCGAGCAGATGCTCAAGGACATCGAAGCGCAGCCCTAATCCCGCACCGCTGAGTTCACTTGCATTTGCACTGATCCGCGAAGGGCATGGCCACGAGGTCAAGGAACAGCGGAGGGCCATCCCCGTCGGGATGGACCGAGCACGCGACGCAGAGATCGTGGCCAGGACCAAGCGAAGCGGTGCAGATGCACGTGAACCTAGGGACAGACATGCACATCCTCGATCCCGCCCGCTCCACCTTCGTGGCCGAGACCATTCCCACCGGACTGATGGCGCGGCTCGGTCACGACCTGCGGGTGGAGGCGCGTGGCGGCAGCGGCCGCATCGTCGACGACAAGCACGCCGAGGCGCGCTTTGCCATCGACGACATGCGTGTGCTCGAGTCGCGCCGTCACGGCACCGCGCAGTGGGGGCCGCCCCCGGCCCGCGACACTGCCGAGATCGAGGAGCGCCTGCGCGAGCAGGTGTTCAAGCGCGTGGCGGCCATCAGCGTGACGGCGGTGCTCGACGGGGCGTTCGCCGAGCTCGAGGTGGTGGCGCGCGACACCTGGCGCGGGCGCGTGCCCGTGGCCATCAAGCACGGCGACAAGCAGGTCGAGGTCAGCGGCGCCACCACGCTGTCGCTGTCTGCGCTCGGCGGCGAGCAGCCGCGCGTGCCGCTCGGCGTGATGCAGCTCGAAGACGCCGTGACGGTGCGCTTCCGCGCGACCTTCGTCGAACCATGAGCGCGCCTGCGCGCCTGACGCCAGCGAGCGACGCGTCGATCCTGGTGGAGCTCGGCGATCAGGTCGGTCTCGCGACGTCGTCGCGCGTGCACGCGCTCTTGCGCCGGGTGCTGAGCGATGCGCCTGCGTGGTTGGTCGACGCGCATCCCGCGTACACCTCGCTGCTGGTGGAGTTCGATCTGGCGCTGGTGGATCACGACGAGGTCGCGCGCTGGCTCGCCACGCTCGCCGACCGCGACGAGGACGAGCCATTGGTCCACCACCGTACGGTGGAAGTGCCGGTGAGCTACGGCGGTGTCGACGGGCCCGACCTCGACGCCGTGGCGGATCACGCCGGCCTCACGCGTGACGAGGTCATCCGCAGCCACGCCGGCGCCGAGTACACGGTGGCGTTCCTGGGGTTCATGCCCGGCTTCGCGTATCTGCTCGGCGTGCGCGCGGCGCTGCGCACGCCGCGCATGCCCGCGCCGCGCGCGCGCGTGCCGGCGGGCAGCGTGGCCATCGCCGACGGCCAGACCGCCATCTACCCGAGCGACAGCCCGGGGGGCTGGCGCATCATCGGGCGCACCACGCGGGTGCTCGACGAGCGATGGGTGGCGCCGGGCGATCGCGTGCGCTTCGTTCCCCTGGCGCAGCGCACGGCGGCGCGCTCGTGAGCGCGCTCGAGGTGCGGTCCGCCGGGCTCGCGACCACCGCGCAGGATCTTGGCCTGCGCGGACACGCGCACCTCGGCGTTTCGCGCGGTGGCGCGCTCGACACGCGATCGCATGCGTCTGCGAACCTCGCGGTGGGCAACGCGCCTGACGCGATAGCGCTCGAGGTGACGCTGCAGGGCCCAACGCTCGTGGTGCGCGCGCCGTGCACCGTCGCGTGGTGCGGCGCGCCCTTCGACGTCGACGTTGACGGCGCGCCCGTGCCGCCCGTGCGCGCGCGGCCGCTCGCGCCCGGACAGGTGCTGCGCGTGGGGCGCTGCGCGAGCGGCGCGCGTGGCGCGCTCGCGTTCGCCGGCGGTGTCGCGCTCGCGCGAGGTACGGCGCTGGCCGTCGGCGCGACCTTCGCGCTCGGCGGCGCTCGCGAGGGCACGGCGTCGACGCCCTCGCCCCCGCTGCTCGGCGACGGGCCCGTCACCCTGCGCGTCACCGACGGCGTGCACACGGCGCGCTTCCCCGCCGCGAGCAGGGCGGCGCTGGTGCGCGCGTCGTTCGTGGTCGATCCCGCCGCCGATCGCCGCGGCGTGCGCCTGCGCGGCCCGCCCCTGGCGGTGCCCCCCGGCGACGTCGTCAGCGTGGGCGTCAGCGTGGGCGCGGTGCAGGTGACGCCGAGCGGGCAGGTGGTGGTGCTAGGCGTCGACCGCGCCACCACCGGCGGCTACCCGATCCTGGCGCACGTCATTCGCGCCGACGCGTGGCTGCTCGGACAGCTTCGCCCGGGTGCCGAGCTGTGCTTCGCGCAGGTCGGCTTCGACGAGGCACGTCGCATCTGGCTCACGGGGGACCGATGCGGCTGAATGGCGATGTGGGCGAAGACCCCGTGCATATCGACGATGGCCGCCAGCGTGCGCTGCTCGCGCTCCTCGACGACGCCAACGTGGCCTGCGGTGGGCACGCCGGCGACCTCGACACCATGACGCGCACGGTGGCGCAGTGCCACGCGCTCGGCGTGGCGGTGGGCGCGCACCCGAGCGCGCCCGATCGCGCGAGCTTCGGCCGCGCACCCATCACGTCGTCGCCGAGCACCATCGCGGGCGCGGTGCGCGCGCAGCTCGAAGCGCTGGGAGAGGTGTGTGCGGCCCACGCGGTGGCCATCACGCACGTGAAACCGCACGGCGCGCTCTACCATGCCGCCGGTGACGACGAGGCGTGGGCGATGGCGCTGCTCGACGCCATGGGCGCCGCCGGGCTCGCGGTGCCCTTGGTGCTGCTCGCGGGTGCGCGCACGGTGCCAGCGCTGGTCGCGCGCGGCGCGCGCGTGTGGACCGAGGGCTTCGCCGATCGCGCCGTCGACCACCAGGGGCGCTTGCTGCCTCGGGGCGCGCCGGGCGCGCTCATCACCGACCCAACGCGGGCCGCCGGGCGCGCGCGGGAGCTCGCGGCGCGCGGCGTCGACACCGTGTGCGTCCACGGCGACACGCCGGGCGCGCTCGCCATCGCGCAGGCGGTGCGTGACGCGCTGGGCCCACGAGGGTAGGAGAGCCCATGGCACCGAAGACCGTCCTCGAGGAGCTCATCGATCTGTTGACGCTCGAGCGCATCGAAGCGGATCTGTTTCGCGGCCAGAGCCAAGACCTCGGCTGGGGGCAGGTGTTCGGCGGGCAGGTGATCGGGCAAGCGCTGTCGGCGGCGACGCAAACCGTGCCAGCGGATCGCCACGTGCACTCGCTCCACTCGTACTTCCTGCGCCCGGGCGACGCCGCGCGGCCGGTGGTCTACGAGGTCGATCGCATCCGCGACGGCAAGAGCTTCGCCACGCGGCGCGTGGTGGGCGTGCAAGGCGGCCGCCCCATCTTCAACCTGCAAGCGTCGTTTCAGAGCGACGAGCCGGGCTTCGAGCACGCCGATGCCATGCCGCAGGGTGTGCGCGGTCCCGACGGCTTGGTCACCGAGCTCGAGCTGTGGCGGCGTCACGCCAACAAGATCCCGCCGCACTTCCGCAGCCGAGCGCTCGCGGAGCGGCCCATCGACGTCATCCCCGTCGATCCTGTCGACGCCTTCGCGCCCGAGAAGAAGTCGCCCGATCACGCCATCTGGCTGCGCGCCGCCGGCGCCTTGCCCGACAACCCCGCGCTCCACCGCTTCTTGCTCGCCTACTGCTCGGACTTCAGCTTCATGACCACGGCCATGCGCCCGCACGGCGTCACCTGGGTCGATCCCACCATGCAGGTGGCGAGCATCGACCACATCATGTGGTTCCACCGCCCCTTCCGCCTCGATGAGGGCCTGTTGCACGTGATGCACAGCCCCTCGGCCTCGGGCTCGCGCGGCCTGGTGCTCGGCAGCGTGTTCGCGCAGGACGGCGCGCTGGTGGCGTCGACCGCGCAAGAGGGGCTGGTGCGGCGGCGCAGCGGATCAGGGCAAGGGTCGTAGCGTCAGCTCGAGCCGCCGGTTCTTGGCGCGGCGCTGCGGCCCGCCGTTCGAGGTGAGCGGGTCCTCTTTGCCACGCGCGATCACGGTGATGCGACCGGCGGGCACGGCCCCTTGCTCTTCGAGCACGCGCGCCGCCAGGGTGGCGCGGGCGGCCGATAACCCCCACAAGCTCTCGCTCGGCGCATAGCGCGGCGGGTCGCCATCATCGCCCTTGCGCTCGCGCGCCGTGCGGTCATCGGTGTGGCCCACCACGTCGACCACGACGTCGAGCGTGGCCAGCACGGCGCCGAGCCGGGTCAGCACCTCCTCACCGCGCGCCTTGAGCTCGGTGCGCGTGCCGTCGAAGAGCAGCTCGTCGTCGAGCTGGATCTCGAGCGTGGCGTCGTCGTCGACCAGCTTGGCGTCGGCGCGGGCCAGCTCTGCTTGCAGCGCGGGCGCGACGGCCGCGTGCCATTGGGCCACGCGCGCGGCGGCGTCGGTGGCCTTCTTGATCTCGGCGGCCGCGGCCGAGGCCTTCTCTTGCTCGAGCGCGCCGATGCGTGAGGCGTGGTCCATGTTGGTAGAGGCCGCGCGATCGACCTCGACCTGGAGGTGCGCGATGGTGTCGGCGCGTGCTCGGTTGACGACGACGAGGGCCGTGATGGCGACGGCGGCGATGAGCGTGATGACGCCGGTGAGGAACCAGATGGGGCCGGTGGGGTTGAGCGCCACGGTGCCGTTGTCGACGCTGGCGGCGGCACCAGCGCGCTCGAAGAACGCGCGCCGGATGGGTCCGGTGGCGAGCAGGAAGAACTCGTGCGAGCGCACGGTGATGGGGCTCTGCGTGCGCACGATGCGCCGCACGCCGCCCCCGTCGCTTTGGTCGTCGCTCATGCTGCACCCGCCCCACCGATGGTCCGCGGGGATTGTTGGCGCGCGACGCCGCGTCGGCATCCGACGTTCGCCCGATGCGACCCACGCCGACCGGTCAGATGAGGTAGCCGCCGTCGACGTTGAACGCGGTGCCGGTGCAGTAGCTGCCCGCCGCGCTGGCCAGGAACACGGCGAGCCCCGAGATCTCCTCGGGCTCGGCGATGCGTTGCAGCGGCACGTGGCTCACCACGGCGCCCACGATGTCGTCGTTGGTCCACAAGGGCTCGGCGAATTTGGTGCGCGTGAGGCCCGGGCAGATGACGTTGACGCGGATCTCGGGCCCCCACTCTTGCGCCAGCGACTTCGTGAGCGAGATGAGCGCCGCCTTGGAGGCCGCGTAGGCGCTCATCATGCGGGCAGGGCGTACGCCCTCGACGCTGGCGATGTTGATCACTGCGCCCTTGGCCTGCAGCAGGGGCTCGTAGCAGGCCTTGGCCAACTCGAAGGGTCCCTTGGTGTTGATCTCCATGATCTTGTCGAACACGCTCTCCTCGATCTGCAGCGCCGGAGCGAACGCGAGGTTGGTGGCGGCGTTGTTGACGAGCACGTCGACGCGTCCCCAGGTACTGAGCGTGCGCTCCACCAGCGCCTTGCGCTGATCGGGCTTGCCCACGTGACAGGCCACGGCCAGCGCCTCGCCGCCGGCGGCGCGAATGGCAGCGGCCGCCTCGTCGACGCCCTCTTGCTTCCTGCTCGCGAGCACCACGCGTGCGCCCGCCGCCGCGAAGTCGTTGGCGATGGCGCGGCCGATGCCGCGGCTCGCACCGGTCACGATGGCCACCTTGCCGGAGAGGGAGAACTTGTTGGCGCTCATGAGGCGCCCATAGAGCGCTCGAAGGTTCAGGGCAACGCGAACAGGCGCGCGGCCATGCCCGCCGCGGTGGTGTATCCCACCGAGGAACCGGTGACCCGGCCCTCCTCGTCGAGGAAGTAGTAGGTGGGGAAGGCCTGCACGCGCCACGCGCGCGCGGTCGCGGTGCCGCCGAGCAGCACCGGTGCGGGCAGCTCGTGCTCGCTGGCGTAGGCACGGATCTCGTCGACGTCACGGTAGTCGGACGCCACCGACACCACGTTGGCGCGCGCCCCGGCCCAGCCTGCCACCTGCACCACCGCGCCCTCGTTGGCTTTGCACACGCCGCACCAGGGCGCGAAGAACGCGATCATGGTGGGCTTGCCGGCCAGCGCGGTGAGCGTCACCGGGCTCCCGTCGAGGCTGCGCAGGGAGAGCGCGGGCGCGTCGCCGCGCAGGTGCGCGCGCGTTTGCCACGCCTGTACGCCCACGAGCAGCAGCGCCACCAGCGCCACATCGATGGCCCAACGGACCGCGCGACGCGAGCGCAGCGCGGACCAACGCGTGGCGAGCATGCCCCTGCTCATGTGCGCACCATAGCGATCGCACGAGCGCCGGTCGCCCGCTTCGCCGCTGCGCGTCGTCGGGCCGGCCCTTGCACCGGTGTAGGCGGAGGTGCGCGGCTTGCGTGCGCGTCGCTGTTCGGGGGCGGCGGCGCCCCGCGGGATCCGCTGCGAGCGCGTGGGGACGTGGCAGCAAGGTAAAGGTCTGGTGAGGCGATCGGGGCTCGACGAGGGGCGGGCTATGGTCGTGCCCGTGGGGCCGCACCACCTGCTCCTGCTCGCGGCGACGGCGGCATCGCCCATGGCGAAGCCGCCGCCGCCCACACCCATCGAGGTGCGCGCCGCCGGCACGGTGCAGGTGGGCGCCGTCAGCGGCAGCGAGCGCCTGCGCTATCGCCTGACCGTGGCGGAGAAGGGCACCGTGCTCATCTCGTTGGAGCGCATTCACGGCCCCGCGCCCCAGGCAGTGTTGCGCAACGCCGAGGGTCAGCGCCTGCGCCGCGCCGATCGGCGCGGCAAGCTGTGGGCCCGTCCGCCCGCGGGCAGCGAGCTGGTGCTCGAGCTGGCACCGGCGGCGCTCGACGCGCGCAGCGTCTTCCAGCTCTCCGTCGCCATCGACGTCGACAGGCCGCGTGCGCAGCGATCGCAGCGACGGCCGGCGCGCCCACGCGACATCGTGCGCGTGCCGGTCGCCGACCCGCGCGCGCTCGACGGCGCCCGCGTGGGCGGGCTCGCGGCCGAGTACACCATCCAGGGCAGCGACGTGTTCGTCAGCATCCCAGCGTTCGCGCGGCGCGGCCCCATCGAGCTGTACTTCGAAGCGCGGCCCGCCGAGGTGCTCGAGGTCGGGCTGATCGGCGTGGAGCCAGCGCGCGCAGACATCGACACCGGCGCGTGCGCGCCCACGGCGGGCGCGATACCGCCGGGCTGCCTGCGTTTGGCCATCGAGCCGTCGGTGGGCTCGCTGTGGCTCGACGCCATTGCGCGCGAGGTCGACGCCGATCTGGTCAAGCACGAGGTCGAGCGCGGCGTGGCGGAGCTCAAGCTGCGCTTGCCGTCGACGGAGGGGTTCGCGATCGAGCAACTGCGCTCCATGCCGGGCGTGCGCTCCGCGTCGAGCATGGCGCCGGTGGGGCGCTGAGCGACGCGACGGCCGGTGCTCGACTACGCGCGAGCGCTCACCCGGCGCGCGCGCCAACGATGCGCTCGAGCCACCGTTCGACGTCATTCGTGATCATGGGGCCGTGGCCGCCGCAGACGCGCGCGATGCGTGGCCGGCTACGCAGGTAGCGCACGGTGTTGGCGCGGCAGGCGTCGGCGTCGTCGGAGAACGACCGGTACGCGAGGCGTGGCCTCACCACCATGCGCTGCACCGGTGGCCCCGTGACCAGCGCGTCGCCCGTGAACAGGGTTGCGCTCGGCTGGTGATAGAGCAGCACCGACCCCTCGGTGTGGCCGCCCACGTGAACGACCTCGAAGCCGTGCTGGCCCTCGCCCTCGACGAAGGTGTGATCGACGACGGCACGGGCCGGGAACGAGTCCTCGACCCGGCAGAGCGCCTCGTAGACGGGGGGCGCGCCGCGGCCGGCGAGGCGCGCGGCGCGGACCGCACCCTCGAGGGCGCCGCGGTCCGCCGCGTGGCACGCGACCGCGCAGTCGAAGCGCTCGCGCAGCCAGGCGGCGTTGCCAGCGTGATCGCAGTGGCGATGCGTGAGCAGCACCACGTCGAGGTCGCCGCTGCGCACGATGCCGAAGCGCGCCAAGCCCGCGACCACGAGCGCGCGTTCGGCGCGGTGGCCGCTGTCGACCAGCACGCGCACGCCGTCGTCGTCGACGAGCAACCAGGAGTTGCCCACGACGGTGCCCAGGTGCCAAACACCCGTGCGTCGAGCTCTGTGGGAGCGTGCCATGGATGAAGGGTAGCAACACCGATCGGCCGCGCGCGCGATCGGGCGAGGAGGCGTACCGGCGCAGCCGCAAAGGGGATGCGGAACACCTGCTGCCATCTGCCGCGGGACTGTTACAACGGCGCATGGCGAGCAGGCGCTACCGGCGCGATGAGGATCTTGGCGGGACGCCGCGCGAGCAGCTCAAGCGTGTCACCGTCTTGCGGCGCCTGTTGCCGCTCGTGTGGCCCTACCGCGCGCGCCTCGCCGCCGCCACCGTGGTCCTGCTGCTCGGCAGCGGTCTCTCGCTGGTGTACCCACAGGCGGCGCGGCGCGCCATCGACGCCAGCATCGCCTCCTTGCCAGTGACGACGTTGGACCTGCTGGCCCTGGGCATCGCCGTCGTCTTCTTGGTCAGCGCCGGCGCCACCTGGTTGCGGCACTATCTGATGAGCTGGCTCGGTGAGCGCGTGGTGGCCGACCTGCGCGCGCGCGTCTATCGACGCCTGCTCGAGCAGCCGCTGTCGTTCTTTCACGAGCGGCCCTCTGGCGAGCTGACCGGGCGCTTGGCGGCCGACGTGGCCACGGTGCAGGGCATCGTCAGCGGCGAGCTGTCCACCGCCATGCGCGAGCTCGTCACGCTGATCGGCGGCCTGGTGCTCTTGTTCTTCGAGAGCTGGCGCCTGACCTTCGCCACTCTCGCCATCGTGCCGCCCCTCATCGCGCTGGCCTTCATCTTCGGCCGTCGCATCCGCACGATGAGCCGAGCGGTGCAAGACAAGCTCGCCGAGTCTTCGGCGCAAGCGCAAGAGGCGGTGTCGGCCATCGCCACCGTGCAGGCCTTTCGCCGCGAGCCACGCGAGGTGAGCGACTACGGCGCCCGCGTCGACGACTTCTTTCGTGCCGCGGTGCACCTGGCCTCGTGGCGCGGCTTGTTCATCGCCACCATGACCTTGGCCGGGTCGCTGTCGTTGGCGACGCTCTTGTGGCTCGGCGGTCGCGCCATCATCGCTGGCACCATGACGGCGGGCGATCTCACCGCGTTCCTGATGTACAGCTCCATGGTGGGCTTCTCGCTCGGCGGGCTCGCGAGCTTGTGGGGGTCCCTGCAATCGGCGGCGGGCGCCACCGCGCGCCTGTTCGAGATCCTCGACCGCGTCCCCGAGGTGCGCGACCCCGACGAACCGGCGCCCATGCCACCCGCGCGCGGAACGGTGCAGTTCGAGCGCGTCTCGTTCGCCTACCCCGCGCGCCGCGACGCCAGGGTGCTCGACGATGTGAGCCTCGAGATCGGGGCGGGCGAGACACTGGCCATCGTGGGCCGCTCGGGCGCCGGCAAGTCGACGCTGGCCTCGCTGCTCTATCGCTTCTTCGACGTCGACGAGGGTCGCGTGCTGGTGGATGGGGTCGACGTGCGGCACGCGCGGCTCGCCGAGCTGCGCGGCCGTCTCGCCATCGTGGCGCAGGAGCCGGTGCTGTTCTCGGGCACGATTGCGGACAACATCGCGTACGCGCGCCCCGCGGCGTCGGCCGAGGAGATCGAGCGCGCCGCGCGCCTCGCGCACGCCCACGAGTTCGTCAGCGCTTTCCCCGAGGCGTACGCCACGCGCATCGGCGAGCGCGGCGTCAAGCTCTCGGGTGGTCAACGTCAGCGCGTGGCCATCGCGCGCGCGCTCTTGGCCGACCCGCGCATCCTCATCCTCGACGAGGCCACCTCGTCGCTCGACGGCGAGAGCGAGGCGCTGGTGCATGAGGCGCTGCAGACCTTGATGCGTGGCCGCACCACGCTGGTGATCGCGCACCGCCTGTCCACCGTGAAGGACGCCGATCGCATCGTGGTGCTCGACGCCGGGCGCATCGTCGACGTGGGCTCGCACGACGCGCTGGTGGCGCGGCCGGGGATCTACCGCACCTTGGTCGAGCACCAGCTGGTCGCGGCCTAACAGCGGAGACCGGGTGCATTGATGGTCGCCGGGCTTGGTCCTTGCCACGATTGCTGCGTCGTGTCCTCGCCGCGTACCACGAGGTACGCGGCTGCGGTGCTCCTTGGGCTCCTGGCAAGTCCCTGCGCCGGGCTTGATCAATGCAACTGGTCTCCGCTGCAGCAGCGGTTCCAGCATTCTTTGACCGGAGGATCGCGAAGGGGCTTGCCACGAGGGCAAGGAGCAGCGCTGGCGCGTGCCCGTCGGCACGTGCCGAGCACGCGACAAACGGCCGCTGGCCAGGTCAACGCTGCAGCACGTGGCGCGAGGGCACGGCGCAGGCGAAGCTCCCCTCGGCGACGAGCGCATCGCCGCGCCGCACCTCCACCACCACCGCCCTGCGCTTGCCGGCAGCCTCGCTGACGCGGGCGCGCGCCAGCAGCAGGTCGCCGACCACGGTAGGCGCGAGGAAGCGCATCGAAGCCTCGGCGAGCACGACCGTGGGTTCGTTGACCGCGAGCATGGCCGCGTGATCGGCGAGGCCGAAGGTGAAGCCGCCGTGCGTCAGCCCGCTGTCGTCGACCCGCATGATCTCGGTGAGCGAGAGCTCGACCTCTGCTGTGCCCTCGCCGAGCGATCGTGGTGTTCCGCACAGACCATGGTCGATACGCGCGTGCGTGCGCGGTGGGTGCATGCTCATGGCGTGCAGGTAGGCCGAGTGGCGACACCGGGCAAGCCCGTGCTCGACGCTGGAGCGCCGCGGTGCCATTCTTCCCCTATGAGCGACCCGCCCGACGACGACGCCGGCGACGCCAAGGTCGTGCGAGTCGACTTCCGCGCCCGCGCGGTGCCCGTCGACCCCTCGGCGTCAGAGAAGCACGCGGTGTTCTCGCGCTTCACCGAGCAGGGCAAGGTGATGGTCACGCTCGACGCTCGACGCACCGGCGTGTCGGTGCCGAGCACGCTCGCGGCCGAGCCCCAGCTCAACCTCGACTTCTCGCACCGCTTCGGCCTGGCGGACTTCGTGTACGACGAGCGCGGCGTGCGCGCCTCGCTCAGCTTCAATCGCCAGCCCTACTTCTGCGAGGTGCCGTGGAGCGCCGTGTACTCGCTGTTCTCGCACGCCGACAACGAGCGGCTCACCTGGGCGCGCTCGCTTCCGCCCGAGATCCTCGAACGGTTGCCCGACGCCAGCGTCGAGCACCTCGAGCGCGTGCGTGAGCTGCAGGTGGAGCGCCTGTTGCGCGCGGCGCGCGCTCGACAGGAAGAGGAGCGCGGCGTGCGGCGCGACGAAGTGAGCGACACAAGCGCCGGCGCTAGCGCGGCGACGCCGCGTGGCGGGCTCCGGCTGGTCAAAACGGAGCGCGAACCAGGCTCGACGGAGTGAGCGTCACCCGACGGCCGAGAACAAGGGGTGGTTGCGCAGCTCCGCTTCCTCTTCGTCGGTGCCGGTGACGCGTTCGATCCGCAGGCGCGCGATCCCCGAGACTGGCGCCGGCCGTTTTAGCGTGGCCAGCGTCGATCGCTGCTGGTTCGGCATGGTGGGATCCTCGGTGGCCTCGAGGAAGATGGTGGCGGCCCGACCGATGAGCGGCAGCGCGATGGACTCGAATGCCTCGTAGTCATCGAGCCCCTCGTCCGTGGAGCGCGCATTCTCGATGATGAAGCGGCGCATCACCGGTAAGAACCCAAGCGCGGCGAGCGCGAAGTCGTCGACCCCGAAGCCCATGGCGGCGCGCATCTCGGCGAGGTGGCCCGCTGCGTCGAGCAGCGGAGCGTCGTCGCCGCGATCGAGCAAACGTTCGGTGGCGAGAATCAGCGTGAGGAAGCTGCGCTCTTGCGCCGTGCTGTCGAGCTGCTCGTAGCGCGGGGCGAGGGCACGTGACTGTCGCACCAGCGCACGCGCGATGCGGACGCGGTGACCACGCAGCAGCTTGACGACGCGCTCGGTGCCCATGTGACCTCGATTCTGCCCGCGACGATGGCGAGCGAGCTACCGAAGTATAGCCGGTAGCTTCGCCCCCTGCACGCTAGCGGTCGACGGCGATGGGCCCGCGGTCGAGCAGCGTCTGTCCCGTCGCACCGTCGTCACGCCGGCGCTCGACCGCGAGCGCACCCTCGAGCAACGCGCGCCGCCCGGCGACGGCGGTGAGCGCGGCCGGGGTGCCGAGGGCCAAGAGCGCCGCCGCCACGCCGAGGGCCTCGGGCAGGCCCGCGTGGCGCGTGGCCGCCAGCGCGCCGCCGCCGACGAGCGCGCCCACGGAGCCGCAGAACGCGAACACCACGGCCAGGAGCATGGTGGAGAGCGCGCCGGGTGCGACGGCGAGGTCCGACAGGCTGGCGGCGTCGAACATCGGTGTGCGCGCG
The DNA here is from genome assembly GCA_020850995.1 of Deltaproteobacteria bacterium. Classification (GTDB taxonomy): domain Bacteria; phylum Myxococcota; class UBA727; order UBA727; family VGSZ01; genus JACOUT01. The sequence continues at coordinate 68,685 of JADZDP010000077.1, read as the reverse complement.
CCCCGTCCCACGCCGAACGCGGCGATGCCGCCCGAGATGATCGCGCATGCGATGGTGGTGAAGAGCCAGAGCGCTCCGCCGAGGCCGAGCACACCGCCGCCCACCGCCGCGATCACGCAGGGGTAGCACGCGACCACGGGCAAGGCGCCGACCCACTTGGCGCGCATGAGCACGCGCGGTGACAGCGGTGCGCCATCGACGATCCACACCGCCGGCCCCTCGAGGCTGAGCTGGGGAAACGCGAAGCGCGCGCCCAGGCCGGCCGCGACGAAGCACACCAAGCCCGTGTGCATGCCCGGTAGCACCCACGCCCCCACGGCCGGCCACTCGGCGAAGCCTTGGCGGAGCGCATCGGCGTTCACGAGGTACAGCACCCCGACGCCGAGGAGCAGCACCAGCTGACCCCACTGGCCCGGGTCGCGGGCGAACGCGAGCAGGTCCTTCTCCACCATGGGGCGCAGCTCGCGCGGCAGCGGGCGCACCAGCGCGGTCAGCGCGCGGTCGCGCACGCTGCCGCGCAGCAGGCCCAGCGGTGACTCGTCGACCGCAAGATCGCGCGCGCGACGCGAGCACAGCCGGTGCACCAGGTAGGCGATCAGGAGCGCGCCGCAGCTCCACGCCACGAGCGCTCCGAGCGGCGCCAGCGCGCCGTCGAGCGCAAACGCGGTGCCGAGCGACGAGGGCGCCCAGGGCGGGCCGATGTCACCGATGCCGCGCGCACCGGCCAGCAACTCGGCCGCCCCCTTGGGCGAGAGCATCTGCTCCACGCGAGCGCGGCGGAACCACACCAGCGCCGCGGCCACGGCGACGCCGAGCACGATGAGCGAGACGCGGCGGAGCTTGCCCGCAGGCAAGAGCGCGCCACCGACGTGTGCGAGCGCGACGCCGAGGGCGAGCGGCACCAGCGCCACCAACGCCACTGCCAGCAGGGCACGCAGCGCGGCGGTGACGCCGAGGCCGCCGCCGAGCACGAGGCCGGCCACCGCGAGGCCGCCGAGCGCCAGGGCGTTTGGCAGCGCGGCCACGGCCGTCTCGACGCAGCGATCGCAAAAACGCGCCCAGGGCGGCACCGGGGTGCAGTCCCAAAACCACAGGTCGCGCGCGCCGAAGAAGGCCTGCGCTGCGTGGCCGAGCGACGACATCACCAGCGCGCCCGACAGGCCCAAGAGCGCCGCGCTGGTGCCGGCGCGCAGGACCTCCGGGACGTCCTGCCACAGGACGAAGCGGCCGCCTCCGTAGGCCGCGCCGAAGACGAGCGCAGCGGCGCCGAGCGCGATGGCCGCGAAGCCGACGAGGCGCCCAACGCCATGCGCGGCCTCGGCGGCGAGGCGGCGGCGCAGCAGCGTACGTCGCGCGCGCATGCCAGCAGCCACGGCGCGCCACCCGTGGCGCAAGGAGAGCATCACGACGTCGTCACGGCTTCGCTTTTGGGGCCTCGGCGGACTTCTTGTCTTCCTGCTCGATGGCATAGCGCACCAGCGCCTTGACCGCGTCGTTCCTGCGCACGTTGCCGAGCAGCACCTTGAGGTCCTCGTACACGGAAGGGTCGACGAGCAGGCGGCCGAGCGTGCCCTTGCCGGTCTTGGCGTCGGCCACCAGCACCTTGACGTCGTTGGTGATGGCCTTGATGTCGGCGCTGGCCGCGTTGGCGTTGGCCAGGATCTCGCCGCGGTCCTTCTCGTAGATCAGGTTGTGCACGAAGCCGGGCTCGGTACGCACGTCGGCGGCGATCTGGCTCGCCTCGGCGAACAGCTTCTTGGCCTCCTGCACCGCCTCGTCGCCGCCCTTGCCGTAGAGGAGCTCATGCACCAGCGAATCGTTCGCCTTGAGGTCGGCGAGCAGCGACTCGACGGCCGCCAGGTCGCGATCGAGCTTCTCCGACGAGGTCTTGACGTTGGTGACGATGTCCTTGACGTCGCGCGCCGACTGCTTGTCGAGCAACATCTGCAAGCCGTTGCCCTTCTGTACCTCGACGGCGATGTCTTGAATCGACTCCATGGCGGCCACCACGGTGGCCTCGCCCCCGGCCTTGCGGAAGCCGTCGAGCAGCGCGCGGATGCTCTCGGTGGAGGCGTTGACGTTGTCGATGATGTCGCCCGTGGAGGCGAGCGCCGCGGTGAAGTCGACGGCGTCGTTCGACAGCAACAGGTCGCCGTCCTTCACGACCGGGCGGCTGGTCGAGCCCAAGCTGATGTCGATGTATTTGTCGCCAAGCAGTCCGTCACCGACGATGCTGGCCTGGCTGTCGGTGCGGACGCGCTCGAGGAACTTCTCCGAGATACGCATGACCACCGCCATCTTGCGCGCCGTGCCGTCGCCGATCTGGATGGTGGGCGCGCGCTCCGGGTCGTCGGTCTCGTGGTCTTTCAGCACGCGGATGACCACGCGATCGAGCTTGCTGAAGTAGACCTTGCCGACGGTGACCGCGTCCCACGAGCGCAGGCGCAGCAGGATGCGCTCCTTCGCCGGCTGGCCGTGCAGGTCGGCGCCGGTGGCCTCGATGGTGACCTCGAGCTTCTCGTCGGGGTCGTGCGCGATGAGCGCGAGGTTCATGGGCTGCTTGAGCTCTTTGGCTTTGAGGGGAACCTCGACGGGGCCGGCCTCGAGCGACAGCTTCGCCACCGGCATCGGCGCCGCCACGCGCTCGTCGCTCTGCTCGTCGGTCTCGGGCAGCTCGATCTTGCTGACGATGCCGACGTTCCTGCCCGCCAGGCGCACGTTGCCGCCCACCTTGAGGCCGCCGACGTTGGAGAACTGCGCGCGCAGGTCGACGGTGCGCTCCCATAGGCTGCGCTCGCGGCCCACCAGGAACAGGCTCAAGAACGTGGCGGCCACGCCGAGCGCCACGAAGACGCCCACCTTCACGTCGCTCTTGCGTTGCTTGCGCTCGCTCATGGTCGCTGAACCTATCAGTCTTCGAAGGGCGCAGGGTCGCCCTCGATGAAGCCACGTACCAGCGCGTCGGAGGAGGTGCGCATGGCCGCGGTGCTGCCGACCGCGCGGATGCGCCGATCGAAGACGAACGCGATGCGGTCGGCCACCTGGAACACCGTGCTCATGTCGTGCGTGACCACCAGGCTGGTGCAGTGCATGCGCTCCTTGAGCGACAGGATCAGGTCGCCGATGCGCTTGGTGTTGACGGGATCGAGGCCCGTGGTGGGCTCGTCGTAGAGGATGACCTCGGGATCGGTGGCGATGCCGCGCGCCAGGCCCACGCGCTTCTTCATGCCGCCCGAGAGCTCGGCGGGTTTCTTCTGCTCGATGCCCGGCAGGCCCACCCACTCGAGCTTCTCGGCGACACGGCGGGCGATCTCGTCCTCGGGGAGCGTGAATTGTTCACGCAGGGGATACGCGATGTTCTCGTAGACCGTGAGCGAGTCGAAGAGCGCGGCGCCCTGGAACACCATGGCGATGCGCCGGCGCACCGGCAGGAACTCCTGGTCCTCCTCGAAGTCGGTGACCTTCTGGCCGTCGAACCAGATCTCGCCGGCCTCGGTCGGCAACAGGCCGATGAGCATCTTGAGCATGACGCTCTTGCCCACGCCCGAGGGGCCAATGACACAGAGGGTCTCGCCGCGCCGCACCTCGAGGTCGAGGCCCTGGTAGACGCGCTGGCGGCCGAACGCCTTATCGACGCCGCGAAAGGCGATGTACGGGTGCTCCATCGTCGGCACCGTCGTGTCGCCGACGCGCGCGCTGACCGCGGTGGCCTCGCTCACCGCGGCTCCTCGTCGGGGTCACCCTCGGCGGCGCTCCCGTCACTGTGCTCGCCGCCGGGCGGCGCGGGGGGCGGCTCGAAGGTGAGGCCGCCAAAGGGGTTGCCAGCGAGCGCGGCCGCCTGGGGGTGCGGCCGCGGCGCGCGGGGCGCGAAGGGGGGCCGCGCCGACTGCCGCGCCAAGGCCGCGTCGAATGAGCCCGGTGCCGGCGCTGCCGCGTCGGCGGGCAGGCCAGCCAGCTCCCAGCCAGGGTCGTCGTCGGGCTCGTCGGAGGCCCAGGTGCTCGGTGGCACGGCGAGCGGCGGCAGCTCGTCGCCTGGCGCGGACGCCCCGCTCGGCGGCGCGCTCGGCGCTCGGCCGAGCGCCAGGCGAGGCGCAGCCGCTGGCGCCCCCGAGGCATCGGCAGGGCCGCCGGGGTCCGCGGCGCCGTGCATCTCCATCAGGCGGGGGCGGCCATCGGGGCCCACACCGACGACGCAGACCAGCGCGGCCAGCGCGTCGAGGGGAGCGCCCGCGAGCGCGTGGCTCATGGCCTCCGTCGAGGGCGCGCGCACCGAGGCGACCAGGGGCAGCGCGGCGCCCGCCTGCATCAGCTGCGCGCACGCGGCCGGCGTGAGCTCGAGCGCGAACAAGGCGTCGAAGCCGAGGGCGTCGGCCGCGTGAGCTTGCGCGGCCACATCGGCGCCGGCGGGGCAGGGGAACAGCGGCGCGGTGCGCTCGCCAACGGCGGCAAAGGCGAGCGCGCGCTGCGCCGTGCGCGCCACGGCGCAGGCGAGCCGTTGGCGCCCCGCGCGCGACGCCCCGAGCACCAGCACGCCGCCCTGGGCAGCGGCGGCCGCCAGCTCCGTGGACAGGCCGGGGGGGAGCATGCCCTCGTCGGCGAGGGCGTCGAGCTCGACGTCGAGCTGGGGCGCCTTCAGCACGCGCAGCGCGCAGCGCCCGTCGACGCAGGGCCCGGCCCACAGCTGGTGGCCGCCGCGCAGCCGCAGCGCGATCAGCTGGCGCTCGGCGCCGTGGTCGCGCACCAAGCCGAAGAGCGGGCCCTCGAGCACGGCGTCGAGCCGCTCGCGTCGACCGCGCCGCAACACCTGCAGGAAGCCGCCCTCCAGGCACTGGAGCTCGCCTACGTCGCGGTCGCGTAACAGCGCCCCCAGCGCGGCCTCGACCGCGTCGTCGATGGCCGCCGGTGCCGCGGGGCAATCGATGGCGCTCATGCGCGCGTGGGCTCCGACACCAGCTCGGAGAGCAGCTGGTCGATGACGGCGATGCCGGCGTCGAGCGTCCCCTTGTCGATGACCAGCGGCGGCGCGACGCGCAACACGCGACCACCGATGGCGTTGAGCAAGAGCCCGCTCTGCAACGCGCGGCGCGGCAGCGGCGAACAATCGACGTTGAGCTCGATGCCGGCCCACAACCCACGGCCGCGCACGTCGACCACCACCTTGCGGTGTTGCTTGGCGAGCTGCGCTAGCCGCGTCATCAGGTGCTCGCTGAGCTGGCGCACGCGCGCCAGGAAGGTCGGGTCCGACACCACGTCGATGACGACGCCGCCGGCGGCGCAGGCCACCGGGTTGCCCCCGAAGGTGGAGCCGTGGGTGCCAAAGCCCAGGTGCTGGCCGAGCGCCTCGGTCGTCACCATCGCGCCAATGGGGAGGCCGCCGCCGAGCCCCTTGGCGAGGCTCATGGCGTCGGGGGCGACACCCTCGTGTTCGTAGCCCCACAAGGTGCCGGTGCGGCCCACCCCGGACTGCACCTCGTCGAGCAGCATCAGGCAGCCGTGCTTCTGCGTGATGTCGCGCACCGCTTTCAAGAAGCCCGATGGCGGCACCACCACGCCGCCCTCGCCCAGGATGGGCTCGAGGAGCACGGCGGCGGTGCGCTCGGTCATGGCCTGCTCGAGAGCGCCAATGTCGCCGTAGGGCACGTTGCGCACGCCGGGTAGGAGCGGCTCGAAGCCCACGCGGTACTTCTCCTGGCCGGTGCAGGTGAGCGCGCCCAGCGTGCGCCCGTGGAAGCTCTTCTCGAAGCTGATGATCTCGAAGCGCCCTTCGCCGCGATCGTGAAAGACCTTGCGCGCGAGCTTGATCATGGCCTCGACGGCCTCGGCGCCGGAGTTGCAGAAGAACACTCGGTCACCGAAGGAGCGCGCCACCAGCTTCTCGGCCAGCGCGATGGCTGGCTCGTTCCACACGACGTTGGCGGTGTGGAGGATCTTGCCCGCCTGCTCCATGATGGCCCGCACCAGCGCCGGGTGGTTGTGCCCGAGCGCGGAGACCGCGATGCCACCGACGAAGTCGATGTAGCTGTTGCCGTCGGCGTCCTTGACGCGCGCGCCCTCGCCACCCACCAAGACGACCGGCAAAGGCTTGTAATTGCCGAGCAGCGCCTTGGTGCCGCGCGCGATCCACGCCTCGTTCTGAGCTCCACCTTCCGCCGGCATCGAGCACCTCCGACGCCGACTCTCCGTCGAGGCGAGCGCAAAAGGCAAGCTCTCTAGCGTTACTCGCAGGGCCCGGGCTCGGCGTCGGGGTCGGTCGACAGGCAGGTGGCGTCGGCGCCGTTGCCGGCCTTGCACTGCTGCGAGAAGCACGAGCAGCTGTAGTTGGTGCCGTCGCGCAGAATGCGCACGGGCGAGGCAAAGATGGCAGCGAGCGCGGGCGTGTCGGCGGGGCCGAACGACGACTGGTTCCGCGGCGTGGTGGCGTCATCGATGAAGGGGATCAAGCCCTCGTCCCAACCGCAGACGAAGCCCATGTTGTGGTACTCGGCGCGCAGGTGGTGGAGGCTCGAGCCGCCGCCGCCAGCGGCGTCGTCCTTGTAATAGACCTCCATCTTCTGGTCGCCCGCCTGGAACTCGCAGTTGGCCGACGCGTCGAGCGCGAGATAGCGCGCGCAGAAGGCCTGGCCCGACTCCTCGAACACGTGGGCGTCGCCGCTCTCGAACTGGAAGAAGGGGAAGCCGAGCTCGGTGAGCTCGTCGGTGGGCGCGGCGTCGGTACTGAACTCGGCGGCGTCGGCCGACGAGGGCGTGGCCACGCTGACGGCGTCGAACGGCGCGCCGTTCTCGAGCACGAGCGGCGCGATGGCGGCCACCTCGATCATGTCGGCGGAGCCCTGGTAGACGACGTCGGCCGTGATGCGCCAGCGTGCACCATCGTCGAGCTCGGTGTCGCGCACGATGAAGGTCGCGGTAATGGCGCGATCGCAGTCGCCGGTGGTGCCGCCGCCCGGGCAGGTGGCCGTGCGGCCGCCCAGGGCCGGGTACTCGATTTGGTCACCCGCCTTGAGGGGGAACTTGGGCGGCGCCGGGCCGGCGTCGTTGATCTGCTCGCCGGCGTCGGGGATCAGGCCGAGGTTGATGTCGTCGATGCACTGGCAGCCGGAGGCGGCGAACAAGACGGCGAGCGCGGTGGTGCGGCGGGTCATGGAAGCCCTCACCCTCCCTGTGTAGCCGGCCGCGCGCGGGTCGGCCACGGGGATCGTACTGGCCACGGCGGCGGTGTGGCGGTGCTACAAGGGCTTCGTGAGCTACATCGCGGAGGCCGTCCAGCGCGCCCGACACCTCGGCCAGAGCGGCGAGGCGGCCGCCGCCTGGCGCGAGCTGCTCACGCAAACCCACGTCGACGAGGCCGACTACTCCGACTGGGCGCGCGAGCTCGCCTACCTGTACGCCAGGCTGGGGCGTCAGCTCTCGGCCGCACGCGTACACGAGTACTTGCTCAACATCGACCCCGCGCTGCAGCTCTACAGCGACCATGGCAGCGCGCGCGACGTGGGGCGCGTCTTGCGCTTCGGTCGCCGCCTGCGCGAGGCCAGCGCGCGTTACCGCGAAGCGGCGCTGTTCGCCCACGCGGCGCGCGCCGCCGAGGAGGCCGGCGACGCCGCTGGCGCGAGTCAGCTCTTCGAGCAGTTGGTGCGCACCAAGGAGGCCACCGGCGAGCCCTACCTCGCGGGCCTGGCGGCGCTCAACGCTGCGCGCGTGGGCGCCAAGCTCGGCCAGCCCGAGCGCACGCGCGCGCTCTTGTCGCTCGCCATCCGTGTGCTCGAGGAAGAGGGTGATCGGCGCGAGCAAGAGGGCGACCGTGAGGGCGCGTTTCGCTGCTACCTGTCACTGGTGCAGGTGGGCAAGATCGAGAACAGCTACGAGCCCTTCGCCGAGGGCTACCTCAACTGCATCCGCATCTTGAAGGCGAAGAACGACCGCTTCTTCACCATGCAGTACTACTACGACTTCATCGCGCACGCCGAGGCGCTGGCGGAGCTCCACTCGGTCGCCGAGCTGCACCGCGAGGCGGGCGAGTACGCCAAGCGCGTGGGCTTCATCTACGCCGACTTCTTCCTGACCGAGGCCGGCCAGGCGTGGCTGCGCGTGGCCGCCAACGCCGCCGAGAAGAACCAGCCGCCCGAGCTGGTGGAGAACGCGTTGCTTGCCGCCATCGGCTGCTTCAACCGGGTGCAAGACGACGCGTCGGTGGCCGGCTGCTACCGTCAGCTCTCCGAGCTCGCGCTGCCCGAGAAGAAGAAGCAGCGCTACGCCGAGCTCGCCACCGACCTCGCCAAGCTGGTGAACAGCAACGCAGGGAGGGAGCCGCCGCCGGCCTTCCCCGAGTACTTTCGGCGGCGCCTCATGTTGCCCGAGATCTGGATCCGCGATCTGCTCGAGAGCGAGAGCGGCACCGACATCCCCGACGCCATCGGCCGCTTGGTGGGCGATCACAAGAACGTTTGGGAGGTACAGCGCCGCAAGGCGCTCCTGATCGCGCTGGCGTGGGACGATCACGTGGCGGCGGGCGGCGCGCCCGAGCAGGTGCCGCCGGGGATCGTCGAGAAGCTCAGCGATCTCGGTCACGCGGCCGCCGTGCGGCCCATGGTCGCGCTCTTCGAGGCGGGCGACGAGGCCACCAGGGCCATCGTGGTCGATCGCGGCGCCAGCCTGAAGCAGCGCGAAGCGTTCTCGCTCATCGAGAAGGCGCTCGCGTCGACGGGCAAGCTGCGCGACACGGGCGTCGCGGCGCTGCGCAAGATGACCTTCGCCCAAGCCCTCGACAGCCTGGTGCGCATCTTCAACTCGCAAGACGCTGCCGACGTGCGCGACGCGTGCCTCCGCAGCATCGCCACCATCGGCACCGACGAGGCGTGCGAGTTCTTGCTCGATGTCGTGCGCTCGAACGCGGGGCCGCTGGGAGCGCGCGCGCGCCTTCTGCTCGAGACGGGTGCGCAAGAGCGCATGCTGTCGGCGCTCGAGCGCAACCGCCGACAGGAGCCCGATCAGGCGCTGCGCATGTTCATCTCGCGGCTGGTCGAGAAGGTGCGCACGCAGCGAGGCACGGGGGCGCTCTGAGCGCGGCTGGCGCTCACGCCGCCTCGCTGGTCCGTCGTCCGAGCGGCGCCTCGGCGGCGGTCGCGACCGCACGCGCGGCGGCGAGCTCGCCGTCGATGCCGAGGCCGGGCACCAGATCGCGCCCGGCGCGCAGCAGGTTCGCGTACGGCGTCATGGGGCGCCGCCCGCCCAGCAGGTGCTCGCTCTCGACCACCGACCACGACGGCAGCGCGGCGCGCGCCGGCGCGCCGAACACGAGGTCGCGGGTGCGCGCCAGGTCGCGCGCGAAGGGCATCAGCCGGTCGAGCAGGAAGCTCACCTCTTGCGCAGCCCGCTCGCCGGCACCGGACTCGCACAGCGTGGCCGCCACCACCGCCACCGAGGTGTCGTCGATGCCGGTGGACTTGTGCCCCTGCTTGAGCGACGCGCCGGCAAAGATGCCTATCAGCACGCCGTGATCGGGAGGCGGGCGCAACGTGAGGAAGACGGGTGGCATGCCGCGCGGCAGGACGCCGATGGGCACGAGCCAGCGCGCCGCCGCGGCGTCGGCGCCATGCACCACGCGGGCCTCGCTCTCGGCGAGCTTGTCGCGCCGCCGGCCCTCTGGAAGCCGCGTGATCAAGTCGCGTCGGCTGGTGGCGTCGATGACCACGCGCGGCGCGTAGTCGTTGGCGCCCGTGATGTGCACGCTGGTGAGGTGCTTGCCATCGGCCTGCACCGTCTCCAACCGTTCCTTGAGCACCTCGCCCCGATGGCGCCGGATGATGTCGAGCAACATCTCGCACAGCGCGGCGCGCGGGCCGAGGCCGCCTTTGGCGCCGGCGTGCGCGCCCGCTTGCAGCTGCAGCGCCGCCAGGTGCCCGCCGAGGCCGCGCGCGTTTGCGTCGGGCCGGTACTGCACGAAGGGAACGAGCTGGGCGAGCGCCACGCCGATGGACAGCTCCGCGATGGTGCTGGCGTCGGCGAGGTGGTCGAATTGCGCGGCGCCGCCAAGCGCCGCCAGGCGCTTCTTCGCGCGTCGCTTCTCGAAGAAGCCATCCTCGTGCACCAGCGCTGCCTCGTCGATGAGCGGCGCGACGCCTTCCGCGGTGACCTCGTGCAGCCGCGTGGCGGCACGTGCGCCTTCATCGGCCGGGAACACCCGCGCCAGCTCTCTCGCGCGCGCCTCGGCGTCGACGGGCACGATCATGCGGATCTCGGGGTCGTCCACGATCCCGAGCCCACCGGGCTCGGCGCCGAGCGCGCGGCGCGCGTCTTGCCGCAGGCCCAGCGCCTCGAGCACCAGGGCAGGCGCGCCATGCGTCGGCAAGCGCAGCAGGGAGGGCGCCGCGGGCGCGACGCGGTCGCCGAGCGGCAGCCCCAGCGTGGGGTCGCCGTCCTCGACGACGACCACGCGGCGTCCGCCATGCTGCTGGGCGATGAGCGCGCCGGCGGCGAGCCCGCACAGCTCGGTCCCGACGATCAGCACGTCGCAGCTCAGGCGGCTCATCGCGGCGGTCATAGCCGAAAAGGGCAGGGGCGGGAGCAGGGAAGTCGCGCCTTCGCGCCAGGGTCCCGCTTGCGGCGCGCGGACGGGGCACTAGCGTTACGGCGGCTCAAGCATCCGTTGATCGGAGGATCGCGATGGGATTTGCCGCGATGGCAAGGAGCAGCGGAGACGCGTGCCCGTCGGCACACGCAGAGCACGCGACGCCGCCATCGGGGCAAAGACCGAGCGAGGAACGAAGCAACCGATGCTCGAGCCTCAGTCGTGGCATGCGTCTCACCTCGTGTGTGCTCGCCGCCTGCGCGCTCGCCGCCTGTCCGCCATCGCCCGCTGGGCCCGACGCGGACGCCGGGCCTGCCGACGGTGGTAGCGGCGGCAGCCAGGTGGCCGACGTGGGTTGCGACGCCGACGAGGAGTGCGGCGCGGGCGAGATCTGCGACCTGGCGACGCGCGCGTGCGTCGGCGGTCTGGCGTGCGCGGGCAACCCCGACCTGTGCCGCTTCTGCGGCGACCCTGCCACCGACTGCGGCTTCGGCGATGAGCTCGGCTACTGCTCTGTCGAGGCCGGCGTGTGTCGGCGGCAGAAGGGCCAGTGCGGCGCGTGTGCGGCGCCAGAGGAGTGCGCCGAGGGGCCAAGCGGCCTGCCCTCCCTGTGCGTCGAGGGCTATTGCGCCGCGGGCTGCGGCGCATGCGCGTCGGGCTTCACCTGTCAGGCGGGCGGCTGTGCGCCGCTCGGCGGCATGGCCCGCTGCGAGGGCGCGCTGTCATGCCCGGGTGGCGCCGGCTGCCCCGACGGCCAGACCTGCACCGCCCTCGAGGTCTGCCTCGAGCTGTGCGGCGCCGACGTCGACTGCCCCGCGGGCACCATCTGCGAGACCACCCCCGGGCCGCGCGAACGCCAGTGCGTGCCCGGCTGCCCCGTCGGCGATCACGTGCAGCAAGACGGCGTTGACAAGGTGTGCCACGCCGACGGCCGCTACGGCGTGCCCTGTCCCACCGCGGGCTCGACCGACGGCTGCCCCGCAGGCACCGAGTGCGACGCCGCGGGCGTCTGTCAGCGCGCCGGGTGCCAATCCGACGCCGAGTGCCCGCTGCCGCGCACTACCTGCGACGTGGGCAGCGCCACCTGCGTCGATGGCTGCAACAGCGTCGACGACTGCGGCGCCTTCGAGCTGTGCGAGGGCGGCCAATGCAGGCCGCAGGGCTGCCTCGGCAAGGAGCTGTCCTGCGACCTGGGCGAGTGGTGCTGCGGCACCGAGCGCTACCAGAGCGCGTCGACGTGTCCGAGCGGCGTGAGCGACGGCCAGTGCTTCGCTGCACCCGACCCCTGGTGCCGCCCCTGCGAGGGCAACGACGACTGCGCCGACATCGACGAGCAGGGCCAGGCGTCGTTCTGCTACGAGCTGCAAGATCAAAACGGCAACAGCCTCGGCAAGTTCTGCTCGGTGGGCTGCGCCACCAACGCCGATTGCCCCCGCGGGCTCGACTGCGTGCACGAGCTGCCCACCGACCAAGAGGGCGTGACCACGGCGGGCTGCCTCGACACCTTGTGCCCGGCCATCGCGGGTGCGCGCTGATGCGTCGCCTCCTCGTCAACGTGCTGCTCTACGCCGTATTTGGCGGTGGCCTGTTCGCGTTCGCTGCCTTTCGCAACGGCGGGACCGTCTCGCCGGTGGCGCTGGTGGTCGCGGTGGTCGTCGTCGCGCTCTGGTCCGGCGGCTTGACCACAGCGATCGATCGCCTGGTGCCACGCCTGCCCGCCGCGTCGACGCGCGTGCTGGCCGGGGCCACGCTTGGCGCCGCGTCGCTCGGCGGCTTCGCGCTCGCGCTCTCGCTCGTGGTGTGGCGTCGGCCGGTACCGCAGTTGGTGGTGCTCGCCATCGCGGTGGGCGCGCTCATGCAGGCCGCGCGGACCTTCGCCGCGCGGCCCGGCCCACTCAACCGCGATGGCGCGCCCGACGACGACACGGGGCCCAAGCAGCTCATCGCCGCCGGCGCCCTGGTCATCGATGTGCGCGAGCAGAGCGAATGGGATCGCGGGCACCTGCCCATGGCGCGGCTCGTGCCTGTGGGCGAGCTGGCCGCGCGCCTCGACGAGGTCGCGGCCTGGGCCGGCGGCGACAAGGACGCGCCGGTGGTGGTGTACTGCGCCTCGGGGCGCCGCTCGGAACGGGCCAAGGGTGTCCTCGAGCAGGCCGGCTTCACCCACGTCGCGAACGGCGGCGGCTTCGGCGAGCTGATCTGACTACCCGGACAGCGAGGCGCGCACCGCCTCGACGAGGCCGCCGGCGGCCACGCCGCCAGCACTGCAACGCGCGCGCGCGGTCACCGGACGGAGCGCGAACGCCGCCGCGCCCGCGGCGGCGAGCGTGGCGGGCAGCACCACGTCCACGGGTGTCGAGAGCGTGGGAGCGAGCAGCGAGACGATGGCGGCGCTCGCCACAGCTGCGCCGCCGGCCTTGAGCGCGCGGGATCGCGCGAGCCCGAGGGCCGCGGCGCCGGCGAGCACGAGCGCTGGCCCCGTCGCCAGGCCTGCGACGCGCGTCAGCTCACCGGCCAGCGCCGCCAACGCCGGAGGGACCAGCGCCAGCGCGGCCGCAGCGGCGCCGTCGAGGCGCGTGGTCAAGGGCCGCACGAGCTCGTCGGCTTTGTCGCGCAGCGAGTGAGGCACGCCCGCTGCTTCCAGCACCTCCGGCAGCGTCGCGCCCCGGCGAACCAAAGCGAGCGCGCGGCGCGTGGTCGGTGCGTCGAGCAAGCCATGATCGTGCAGCCGCAGCAGCAACCGGACGCTGGCGCGCAGGGCCGGAGGCGGGATCCCTCGCGGCGCCGTGGTCTCGAGGGCGGGCTCGCTCGGCGTAGGCATCAGCGCGATCATGCCGCCGCGCGCCCCTGTGCGCGAGTCGCTTGCCACCCTGGGCGGTGAATGCGAAATTTACGCCGACGCCACTGCGCTCGAGGTCCCATGCCGCTCCGTTCTTCGTTGCTCGTCGCCGCGTCTCTGGTGGTCGCAGCGCCGGTGATCGCCAAGACCAAGGTTGTCGCCACCAACGCGGCACTGGCGGCGCTGGCGCGGGACGTCGGTGGCCCCGACGTCGACGTGGTGGCGCTGCTCGAGCCGCACGAGGACGCGCACACGGCGACGCCGCGCCCGGCCATGGCCGCCGCGCTCCAGCAGGCGGATCTGCTGATCGAGGTGGGCCTCGGCCTCGAGGCGGGCTGGCTGCCGCAGGTGAAGGCGCAGGCCAAGAACGCGAAGCTGGCGCCCGGCGGGCGTGGCGTCCTCGATGCGTCGACGCTGGTGGAGCCGCTCGAGGTGCCGGTGCCGGGTGGGCCAGCGGCGGGCAATCATCCGGCAGGAAACCCGCACTACCTCGCCGATCCGGCGCGCGCCGCCAAGGTCGCCAAGGGTATCGCCGAGCGGCTCGCGGCGCTCGATGCCCCCGCGGCGCAGAAGGCGCGCGAGCGCGCCGCCTTCCTCGCCGGCAAGCTCGAGGAGCGCGCGCGCACCGCGCGCGCCGAGCTGTCACGCAAGGTCCCCGCCGAGCGCCGGCGCGTCGCGACCTACCACGCGTCGTTCGCGTACCTCGCGGCCGCCCTGGGCGTGGAGCAGGTGGTGACCATCGAGGCGACGCCCGGCGCCGCTGTCGACGCCGCGGTCGACCTCGCACAGCGTGCTGCACAGACCGCCGCGCAGAACGCCGCAGCGGTCGAGCGCATCAAGAAAAGCGGCGCCACCGCCCTGGTCGTCGACGAGTCGATGCCGCGCAAGCAGGCGCGCGCGCTGGCCAAGGCCGCCGGCGTGCGCCTCGCCGTGCTGCCGGGCGGGCCGCGGCTTGGGGTGGGCGACACCTTCCTGACCTACGTCGATCGCACCGTCAGCGAGGTGTACGCGGGCGTCGCGCAGGATCCCTGATCACGCGGCGAAGTAGCTCGCCTGCGGGTGGTGGAACACCATGGCGCTCACGCTGGCCTCGGGGTCCATCATCATCCCCTCGGTGAGCGAGACCCCAATGGCCGCGCGCGCGTCGAGCAGCGAGAACAGTGTGGCCTGGTCGTCGAGGTTGGGGCAGGCCGCGTAGCCGAAGCTGTAGCGCCGGCCCCGGTAGCGCGCCGAGAACGCCTCTTGGCGTGTGAGGCCCGGCGGATCGCCGATGCCCCACGCCGTGCGCAGGCGCGCGTGCAGCCACTCAGCGGCGGCCTCGGCGGTCTCGATGGTGATAGACGCGAGCACGTGGGAGCGCAGCAGCTCGCCACGATCCTTGAGCTCGGCGACGAGCTGGCGCACCGGCCGCTCGCGTCCCTGGCAGGTGGTGACGAACAGCGCCACGTGGTCGGCGAGGCCGGAGCTGCGCGGCGGCACCAGGTCGGCGAGGCAGCGCCGTTCGCCGCCCGGCTGGCGACGGAAGGTGAAGCGCGCGAGCTCGCCGCCGCTGCCGTCCTGCAGCACCATGGCGTCGCCCTCGCTGACGGCGCGGAAGAAGCGCCACACGGCGCGCGCTCGCAAGAGGTCGCGCGCCAGCACCTCGTCCTCCACGGCGCGCACCACCGCATGCAGCTCGCGCGCGCGCTGGTCGCCCTGCTCGAGGAGCGCGGCGAGGTCACCCTTGAGCCCCAGGTGACGCGTGTAGAGCATCTTCGGGTTGATCCACGTCCACAGCTCCTCGAGTGGCAGCGGGTCGACGACATGCGCGCGCGTATCGGGAGGCGGAGGCGGCTCGCGCTCGTGCACGATGGTGACGGGGGTCGCCGCGACCGCGGCCGGCCCAGCGCCGGCCGCGCCCGCGGCCTCGTCGAGCGCGCGGCGACGCTTCTCGGCGAGCTCGGCCGCGAGCGCGAGTCGCTTGCTCGGGTCGAACCAGCGGTTGGCCAGCGCCAGGCCCGCCATGGCGTCGCGCGCGTACAGCACCGGCGCGCCGTGGGCGCCGGCGATGCGCGTGGTGGCGAAGCGCTCGGACAATGCGGCGCCACCAACGAAGAGCGGCGCGTCGATGCCGGCGGCGGTCAGCTCCTCCGCGGTGGCGACCATCTCCGCGGTGCTCTTGACCAGCAGCCCCGAGAGCCCCACGCAGTCGGGACGGTGCTCACGTGCGGCGCGCACAATCTCCGCTGGCGGCACCTTGATGCCGAGGTCGATGACCCGGTAGCCGTTGGTGGAGAAGATGATCTCGACCAGGTTCTTGCCGATGTCGTGCACGTCGCCGCGCACGGTGGCCAACAACATGGTCGCTTTGGTGGTCCCGTCGCCGGCGCGCAGGTGTGGCGTGAGGTGCGCGACGGCGGCCTTCATCACCTCGGCGCTCTGGAGTACCTCCGCGACGATGAGCTGATTGGCCGCGAACAGCCGCCCCACCTCGGCCATGCCCGCGAGCAGCGGGCCGTTGATGATCTCGAGCGGCGCGCGCTGCGCGAGCGCCTCGTCGAGATCGGCGACCAACCCCTCGCGGCTGCCGTCGACGACGCAGGCGGCGATGCGCTGGTCGAGCGGCAGCGACGCCCGCTCCGAGGTACCGGTGGTGGCGCGACGGTCGCGGCGGTCCTTGAAGTGATCGGTGAAGGCGCCAAGCGCCGCCTGATAATCGGCGCCGGTGGCTGCCAGCAGGCGCTCGCACAGCGCCACGTCGTCGGGCGGCAGGTGCGTGACGCGCTCGAGCTTCTCGGCGTTGACGATGGCGAGGTCGAGCCCGGCATTGAAGCAACGGTGCAGGAACACGGTGTTGAGCACCTCGCGCCCAGCGTCGGGGAGGCCAAAGCTCACGTTGGAGATGCCGAGCAGTGTGCGGCAGTGCGGCAGGCGCGCCTTGATGGCCGCGACCCCCTCGATGGTGGCGCGCGCAGCGCCCACGTAGGCGGCGTCGCCGGTACCCACGGGGAACACCAGCGCGTCAAAGATGATGTCCTCGTCCGCGATGCCCATGCCCGCGAGCAGGGCGTGGCTGCGCTCGGCCACGGCCAGCTTGCGCTCGGCGGTGACGGCCATGCCCTGCAAGGGGTCGTCGTCGATACAGCCCACCACCACGGCGCCGCCATAGCGCTTGAGCAGGGGCACCACCCGCTCGAAGCGCGCGAGCCCATCCTCGAGGTTGATGGAATTGATCACGGCCTTGCCCTGACAGCGCTGCAGCGCCGCCTCGATGACCGCGGCGTCGGTGGAGTCGATCATCAGCGGCGCGCGCACCTTGCGCGTGAGCCGATCGAGGAACGCCACGGCGTCGGCGCGCTCGTCGCGATCGGGATCGGCCAGGCACACGTCGACGATGTGGGCGCCACCGCGCACCTGCTTGCGGCCAATCTCAGCGGCCTCGTCGAGCTGGTTGGCGGCGATCAATCGCTTGAACGCGCGGCTACCGATGACGTTGGTGCGCTCGCCCACGATGACCGGGCGCGCCTCTTCGACGTCGACCAGCTCGACCCCCGCGACGCGAGAGCGCCGGCTGCTGACCGGTACCCGCGGGGCGTGGGAGCGCGCGATCTCGGCGATGGCGCGAATGTGTGCCGGCGTGGTGCCGCAGCAACCGCCGACGGCGTTGAGGAAGCCGTGCTCGAGGAAGCGCGCGAGCTTCCTGGCCAGGCTGTCGGGCGTCTCGCGGTACAGCCCGCGCTCGTCGGGCAGACCGGCGTTCGGCATGCACAGCACGCCAAAGGGAGAGAGCGCGGCCAGCGCCCGCACGTGATCGGCCATGGCCTCGGGGCCGGTGGCGCAGTTGAGCCCCACCGCGGCCAGGCCGCCGCCGCGCGCCCGGCTCAGGTGCGTGGCGTGCTCGACGGAGACGTGGAAGGCCTCGGCGGTCTGGCCCGCCAGCATGGTGCCGGTCTGTTCGACGGTGCACGAGAGCACCAGCGGGATGCCCACGCCGAGCTTGTCGGTGGCGCGCTCGATGCCAACCAGCGCCGCCTTGACGTTGAGCGTATCGATGGCGGTCTCGACCAGAAGCATGTCGGCGCCGCCCAAGAGGAGGCCCTCGGCCTGCACCGCGTAGTGCCCGGCCAGCTCCTCGAAGCTGATGCCACCGGTGACCGAGAGCGAGCGCGTGGTGGGCCCCATGGAGCCGGCCACCAGTCGCGGCCGATCGGAGCAGCCGGCCGCGGCCTCGCATGCCAGCTGCGCGGCCACGCGGTTGATCTCGAGCGCGCGATCGCCCAGGCCGTACTCGGCCAGCACCAGCGGCGTGGCGCCGAAGGTGTTGGTCTCAACGACGTCGGCGCCGGCCTCGAGGTAGGCGACGTGGATCGCGCGCACCACGTCGGGGCTGTGCAGGCACAGCGCCTCGTTGCAGCCGAGGTACTGCGCGCCGCCGAACGCGGCAGCGTCGAGCGCGCGCGCCTGCAATTGCGTGCCCATGGCGCCGTCGAACACCACCACGCGCGTGGCCAGAAGATCACGCAGGTCGTCGGCAGTGAGGCGGGGGCGGGCCATGGGTGGTGCTAACCGTTCGTCAGGAAATCTCAAGCGGAGCGCGCCGCTGGGCAACGGCGTTGTTGCGGGTTGGCCAACATGGCACGAGGGGCCATGGCAGTCTCTCCTCCCGCTCCGGATCTGGGCAAGCCGTGCCCCGACTTCCTCCTGCCCGGCGTCGACGATCGCACCTACGCGCTGCGCGACTTCGCCGCCGCGCGCTGCCTGCTGGTGGTGTTCACCTGCAACCATTGCCCCTATGCGCGCGCCGTCGAGGACCGCATCATCGCGCTGCAACGCGAGTACTCCACGGGCGCGCTGCAGGTGGTCGCCATCTGCGCCAACGACGCGGTCGCCTACCCCGACGACGCGCGCCCCAGGCTGGCGGAGCGCTGGCGCGAGCAGCGCATGCCCTTCCCCTACCTGCACGACGAAGCACAATCGGTGGCGCGTGCCTTCGGCGCCGTCTGCACCCCCGACTTCTTCCTCTACGACCAAGACCGCGCGCTGCGCTACCGCGGTCGCCTCGACGACAACTGGAAAGAGCCCGACAAGGTGACGCGGCGCGAGCTCAAGGAAGCGATCGACGCCCTGTTGGCGGATCGGCGCCCGGCGGAGGCACAGCAGCCGTCGCTTGGCTGTTCGATCAAGTGGACGAGCCAGGACTGACGGGGGCCCCTCTCGGCGACTCCGTCGGCGAGCTCGTCGACGACAGCGCGTGCTTGACGCGCGCGGCCAGGGCGGGGCCCACCACGCGCGCCACCTCGTCCTGCGACGCGCGGCGGATGCCCTCGACGCTGCCGAGGGCGGCCAGCAGCGCCTTGCGCGACTTGGGGCCCACGCCGCGGATGTCGTCGAGCGCCGAGCGCAAGGTGCGCCGCTTGCGCTTGCCGCGGTGCCCGGTGATGGCGAAGCGGTGCGCCTCGTCGCGCACCTGCTCCACCAGGAAGCGCTCTGGCGTGTGCGCGCGCAGCACGAAGGGATCCTTGACGCCCGGCAAGAACACGCGCTCCGGGCTCATCTGCAGATCCGCGTCGGCATGCTCACGCTCTTCGTGGGGGGTGTCGGGGTGCTCGCCCGCCCCGAAGGTGCGCGCCTTGGCGATGGACGCGACCAAGAGCCCGGCGCCGCCCACCGGTGTCCCCGTGTCCTTGCACGCCGCCAGCGCTACCTGGAGTTGGCCCTTGCCGCCGTCGACCAGGAGCAGGTCGGGCAGCGCCCCCTTCTTGAGGCGGCGCACCAGCGCCTCGTGCATCATGGCGTAGTCGTCGGTGCCCTCGACGGTGGTGATGTTGTAGCGCCGGTAGCGCGACTTGTCGGGCGCGCCGTCGACGAAGCACACCTGCGAGGCCACGGCGTCGGTGCCCTGGAACAGCGAGACGTCGAAGCACTCGATGACGCGCGGCGGCCGCGGCAGCGACAGCAGCCGTTGCAGCGACGCCACGCCGCGCTCGCGCACGTCGGCCTTGCGCACCACGTCGGCGGCGGCGGCGGCCGCGTTCTTCTCGGCGATCTCGAGCAAGCGACGGCCGTAGCCGCGCTGCGGCACGCGCAGCGCGAGCGCGCGGCCCGCCCGCTCCGCGAGGGCCGCCTCCAGCGCGGCCGCGTCGTCGCCGAGGGCGATGGAGGTGAGGATCTCGTCTGGCAGATCGCCGGGCGGCGTCTCGCGCTCGGACGACAGGTAGAGCTGGGCCACGAAGCTGGCCAGCAGCTCCTCGGTGGGGAACTCGGCCTTGTCGAAGCTCTCGATCTCACTCGCCAGCAAATGGCCGTCGCGAACCACCAGGCGCGCGATGACCAACAGCGAACCCTGGCGCTGGACGGCCAGCACGTCGACGTCCTTGCGGCGCTCCACCTCGCTCACCGCCTGGTCGTCGAGCGTGCTGCCAACGGCGGCGAGCTGATCCCGCACGCGCGCCGCGCTCTCGAACTCCTCGGCGTCGGCCAGCTGGAGCATGCGCGCGCGCAGGCGCTGCTCGAGCTCGCGGCGCCGCCCGCTCAAGAACAGCGCCGCCTCTGCGAGCCGCTCGCCATAGTCCGGCACCGCGCGCACGCACGGGGCAGGGCAGCGGCCGATCTGGTGCTGCAGGCAGGGGCGTGCGCGGTTCTCGAGCACCGCGTCCTTGCAGGTGCGCAGCTGAAAGTAGCGGTTGAGCACGCGCAGCGCCTGCCGCGCGCCGGTGGCCGAATGGTAGGGCCCGAAGTAGCGCGCGCCGTCGTCGGTGGCGTTGCGCACCACCTCCACGCGCGGGAAGCGCGCGCGCAGCTGGGCATCGGGGTGCGCGGCGCGCAGGTCGAGGCGCAGGTGGATGAAATTCTTGTCGTCGCGCAACAACACGTTGAAGCGCGGCTGGTGCTGGCGGATCAGGGTGCGCTCGAGCAGGAGCGCCTCCTTCTCGTTGCGCACCACGACGACGTCGATGTCGCCTAGGAGCTCGCCCAGCCACTCCACGAACTGGCGCGTGTCGCTGCCCGAGAAGTAGCTGCGCACGCGCGCGCGCAGGTTGGCGGCTTTGCCGACGTAGAAGATCGCGCCGTCGTGGCCGCGCATCAGATAGCAGCCGGGCTCGGTGGGCAGCGTGCGCACGCGATCGGCCAAGCGCGCGGCGCGCTGCTCGGTGCTCTCGGGGTGCCCCTCCGGGTGCTGCGGCGCCGTGGTCACGCGCGGCTCACGGTGATGGTCGCTTGCCCAAGCGCGACGGCGTCCCCGTCCTTCAGCTCGAGCTGACCCGTGCATGCCTGGCCTCGGAACCGCACGCCGTTCGACGAGCCGAGGTCTTGCACAATCACCCGATCCCGCCACGGCACCAGGCGCGCGTGACGTCGCGACACGCTCTGGTGCTGCAGCACGACGTCGCAGGTGCGATCGCGGCCGAGCACGATGGCGCGGTCGAACTGGATGCGCGCGGGCTTGGTGGGCACCCCCTGCACCGTGGCGAGCCAGGCGCGCTGCACGGGAATGGCGTCGGTGACGTCATCGAAGGCGGCGCCCGGCCGCCGGCGATCGCCGGTGGTGGAGCGGTTGCGCTGGTCCGTCATCAGCTCGTCGAGCACCGCAGCAACGGCGTTTTGCGACATCAGGCCCGTGGCGCGCGGATCGGTGGGCGAGAGCTGCTCCTTGAGGAGGCGGACGTCGAGCGCCGGGGGCGAGAAGTCGTGCTGCGCCATGTGCTTCACGAGCTCCGCCGGCAGCTTGACGCCGTGCTGCTGCACGTAGTGTGCGAGCCCCTCGGGCCAGCGCCATACGCCGTCGGTGCGCTCGCGGTAGCCGCAGCTCTCGCCACACAGCTGGCACTCGGCGAGCTCGTCAGCCTCGTCGATGACCGCAGCGCCCTTGAGGTACCCGGCGATGCGGCCGCGCCGGCTCTTCTCCCAGCTCTTCGACACCAAGCCGGCGGGGTCGGGCAACCCGTCGCCGGGCCGCGTCGACCAGAACCCCACGGGGCGCAGCAGGACCGGCGGTGCCGCCATCAGGAGACCATACTGCCTTCCGAGCATGCCTTGGCACGTGGGCTGCGCCTTGCTACGCGCAACGCATCGCTCACCGCGCCGCCTTCACGACGAGGATCCCATGATCGACCCAAGCAAGCTGCAAGACCTGATGCGCGAGGCGCAGCGCCAGCAGGAGAAGATGCAAGCGGAGCTGAAGGGCAAGGTGGTCGAGGGGCACGCCGGTGGCGGCATGGTCAAGGTGACCCTCAACGGCCTGCTCGAGGTGCAGCGCGTGTCCATCGACAAGGCCGCCGTGGATCCGAACGACCTGTCGCTGCTCGAGGACCTGGTGCGCGCGGCGGTGGCGCAGGCCATCCAGCGCGCCGAGGAGGCGCGCATGGAGCACGCCCGCTCGCTGGCCGGCAACCTTGGCTTGCCCGGCGGCATGTTCTAAGGGCCCGCGAATGGACAAGTCGATCGGTGATCGCGAGCGAGGCGCGTCGATGGCAAGGAGCCCCGCAGGGCCGTGGCCGTCGCCACAGACCGAGGACGCGACGCCGCCAGCGACGATGGATCGCTCGCGAGGACGACTGAGTTGTCCATTCGCGGGCCCTAAGCCGCGCTCGCGCCGACGCGCGGTGACCTGACCATGAGTGATCCCATCCGCACCTTGGTGCACCAGCTCTCGCGTCTGCCCGGCATCGGCGAGCGCACCGCGACGCGCTTGGTGCACCACCTGTTGCGCCAGGATCGCGCGCTCATGCACGCCCTGGCCCACTCCCTGGTCGACGTGGCCGAGCGCGTCCACGAGTGCCCGCGCTGCTGCCTGCTGTGCGCCACCGAAGGGCCCTGCGCGGTGTGCGCCGATCTCCGCCGCGACGACACGCTCTTGTGTGTGGTCGCGTCTATCCAAGACCAAGCGGCCATCGAGGCCACCGGCGAGATGCGCGGTCGCTACCACGTGCTGCACGGTACGCTCTCGCCGCTCGACGGCGTCGGGCCGGAGGAGATCCGCGTGCAACAGCTGCTCGCTCGCCTCGGCAGCGACGACCGCGCGGTGACCGAGGTGATCCTGGCGACGCCGCCCTCGGTGGATGGCGAGGCCACCGCGCTCTACCTTTCACGCCAGCTCGCTCCCCTGGGCCTCAAGGTCAGCCGGATCGCGTCGGGGGTGCCCGTGGGTGGCGATCTGCAGCTCGCCGACCGGCTGACCCTCAGCCGGGCGCTGTCGCTGCGTCGGGTCCTCTAGCGTTCGTTTCATAACCCCGCCCGTCGCGTGCATCGCGCCCGCTCGGTCCGGGGTCATGAAGCGAACTCTAGCGCTCGGCCCTTGGGGTTTGCGCCGGCCTTGTGCTATCCGCATCTGACTGCGGGCCAACCGGTCCGTGCCCTCGGGGTGAGCCGTGGCTGGACAGATGGTCATGTACGAGGCCGAGTACGAGCAGATCAAGAAGGTCTGTGATCGGCTCGTCCGCGAAGCCAATTCCAAGGTCGTGTTCCTGGTCGACAAGAACGGCCAGCTCATCGCGTCTGCGGGAGACGTCGGCCACCTCGACACCACCAGCCTGGCGTCGTTGACGGCGGGCAACATCGCGGCCACCGGCGGCATCGCCAAGCTGATCAACGAAAAAGAGTTCTCCCAGATCTTCCACGAGGGAGAGCGCGACAACCTGCACATCTCCATCATCGGGCAGCGCGTCATCCTCGTGGTCATCTTCGATCAGCGCTCGAGCCTCGGCCTGGTGCGGCTGCGCGTGCGCAAGTCGTCCGAGGAGCTGAACACCATCTTTTCGGCCATCGCCACCAAGGCCGAGCAGCCGGGCGCCTCTCCGTTCGCCGAGATCACCGACGATGACATCGACTCGTTGTTCAGCGGCTGACCGGGGCGCCGCAGGCGCCGCCGCCCTCTTGGGGTAGTAGTGGTTCTAGTTCTGCCAGGTTCGATGATAAGCTGATTTGGGTGCAGGTTACATGTCGTTTATCAACTACTCATCCCGCGAGATCAACTGCAAGATCGTATACTACGGTCCCGGATTGTGCGGGAAGACGACGAATCTTCAGTACATCTATAACAAGACCAGCCCAGACGCTAAGGGCAAGATGATCTCGCTCGCTACCGAGACAGAGCGAACACTGTTCTTTGATTTCCTGCCGCTTTCACTGGGTGAGATTCGCGGCTTCAAGACGCGCTTCCACCTCTACACCGTGCCCGGCCAGGTGTTCTACGACGCATCGCGCAAGCTGATCCTCAAGGGCGTCGACGGTGTGGTGTTCGTCGCCGACTCACAGATCGAGCGCGTCGAGGCCAACCTGGAGAGCGTGGAGAACCTGCGCACCAACCTCTCCGAGCAGGGCTACGACCTCGATCGCATCCCCTACGTCGTGCAGTACAACAAGCGCGACCTGCCAAACGCCGCCACCGTCGAGGAGCTGCGCAAGCTCTTGAACCCGAAGGCCGTCCCCGAGTTCGAGGCCACCGCCACCACCGGCGTTGGCGTGTTCGACACCCTCAAGGCCGTCGCCAAGCTCGTGCTGCAGGAGCTCCGCAAGGGCGCCGACGCGGGCGCGAGCCCCATCTCGCCGCCGCCTCGGCGCGGCCCCGTCACCTGAACCAGTCCCTGACGCCGTCGCGGGAGAGCCCGATGCGCCGACTCGTACACACCCTCGCCACGCTCTCGATGCTCGCCATGGTGGGCTCCGGCCTTGCGCTCGCGCAGGAGCCCGCCGCACCTGCCGCGCCCGCGACCGCCGCGCCCGTCGGAACCCCGGCGGCGCCCGTCGGAACCCCTGCGGCGCCCGCGGCAGCGGCAACGCCCCTGCCCGTGTCCGCAGACGAGGAGTACGCGCTCAAGATGCGCGAGCTCGAGGACATGGTGTCGGAGCTCAAGGAGCAGGTGTTCCGCTCCAAGGCCAAGCTGCAGCTCCTCGCCGAGCAAGTGGCTGGCGGTGTGGGCATCGGCGCCAAGGTCGTCGTGGTGCACAAGAACGAGATGGGCGGCAATTTCCTGCTGACCTCCGCCAACTATTTCCTCGACGGCCAACCGCTCCTGCAAGAGACCGATGACGCGGGCACCACGCTCACCGAGAAGCGCAACCTACCGGTGTTCGACGGCAACATCGTCGAGGGCAGCCACACGCTGTCGGTGCAGCTCGTGTACAAGGGCAACGGCACCGGCGTGTTCCGCTACCTGGCGGCGTACACCTGGACCCTCAAGGACTCGCTCACCTTCACCGCCGAGCCTGGCAAGGTGGTGACCATCGACGCCGTCGGCTTCGAGAAGGGCAACTTCACCACGCCCGTCGAAGAACGTCCGGGCATCCGCTTCGACACCAACATCAGTCAGGAGAGCAGCGCCGAGGCCGCGAAGAAGGCCGACACCAAGACGAGCGATGGCGCACCCGCGCCCGCGACGTCCCCGGGGGGAGAGACGAAGTGAGCGCAGTCGCGGAGGCCGCGCGCGCTCGCCGGCCCCGGCGAGCCGCGGCCCACGGTCCTGCCGGTTTCGCGGTCGCGACGTCGAGAACGGCGCAAGTCCGCTCGTGGAGCATCGCCGCGCTGTTGGCGCTGGCGTCCGGCCAGGTGCGCGCGCAGGGGACCACGGGCGCCGATCTCACGCGCCTCGAGCGCGACCTGGTGGTGGCCGCAGGCGAGCTGGCGCGCAACGAGGACCAGTACCGTTCCGTGCCGGATCTGTTCACCAGCAATGACCGCGGCGAGCGCGTCACCTGGGGCGAGATCTACTACCTGACCAAGGAGTACCAGCGCGCGAGCATGCTGCTGTTCGGCGCGGTCGAGCCCAGAGAGAGCGACGCAACGCCGGTGGAGCAGCGTCCGGACTACGCGGACGCGCTCTACTACCTGGCAGACAGCCTCTACCTGCTCGGCAACCGCGCAGCGGCGCAGGGCTATTTCGAACGGCTCCTGTCGTTGCGCGGGCACGGCCACCACGAGCAAGCGATCCTGCGGCTGATGGAGATGGGCGACGAGCTCAAGCGCTCGGACGAGGTCGACCGCTACTTCCAGCGCTACCTCGAGATCGCCGGCGACCAGGTGCCGGGGCAGGTGCGCTACCTGCGCGGCAAGAGCCTGTTCCTCGCGGGCCGCGACGATGCCGCCATCGAATCACTGCGCCTGGTGCCTGCGACCGACGCCTGGGCGCTGCGCTCCCGCTACCTCATCGGCGCAGCCTATCTGCGCTTGCGCCGCTTGCCCGACGCCCTCACCATGTTCGACCAGGTCGCGTTCGCCAAGCCCATCGCGAAGATCGACGCGCAGGTCAAAGAGATGGGCCACTTGGCCCGCGGGCGCCTGCTCTACGAGGGCGATCGGCTCGATGAGAGCATCGATGCCTACCAGAACATCGACTACGACTCGCCGCTGCTCACGACCATGCTCTACGAGGTCACCTGGACCTACGTGCGGCGCGGCCAGCTCGCCATGCGCGGCAGCAAAGGCGACAACCTCACGGAGCTGATGCGGCGCGAGCGCGCCAAGGTGGAGTACGAGAAGGCGCTCGAGCAGCTCGACGACCTGCGCGCGCTCGACCCCGACGGCGCGCGCGCCGCGGAGATCGACATCCTGGCCGGCAACCTGCGCTTGCAACGCAACGAGTTCACCGAGGCAGAGCAGGTGTTCGGCGACGTGCTCGAGCGTCACCGCGCCGCCGACGAACAGCTGCGTGCGCTCATGGCGGACCGGAGCACGCGCGATCGCCTGCTGGCCGACATCCTGGCGATGTCGTCGGGTGGCCTGACGGTCGACTCGCGCCTGCCGCCTATCGCGGCGCGGCGCGCGTCGCAGAACGAGGACGTCGCCAAGGCGCTCAAGGTGTTCAAGGACATCCAGGCCTCGCGCGACGACATCGGCGCCACCACCCGCCTCCTCGACGAGCTCGAGCGCCAGCTCTCGCCCGACAACCCCTCGCGCACCGAGCTGTTCAAGCCACTGCAGGGTGGCGTCGAGCGCTCGCTCTCGCTGCACAACACGCTCTTGCAGCTGAAGAGCCAGGCGCTCACCGTCGAGCGCGGCCTCGCGCGCCCCTCCGGCGAGGTGGCGGCGCAACTGCAAGACCTGGGCGTGCGCCGCGCCGAGCTCGAGCGGCGGGTGGCGGCCCTGCCGCGCACCCAAGACGCGATCGCGGCGCGGCGTCAGAAGCTGAGCGACAAGCTCGCGGTCATCGATCGAGCGGCGCATCAAGTGGAGCTCGAGATCCAACAACGGCGCGCGGAGCTGGCGGCGGTGGATTTCATGGTGGCGCGTGACGGCGCGGCGACCGAGCTGCGCGCGGAGCTGCGCAAGAACCAGGTGCGCGAGGTCCGCGCCCAGGTGGAGGCGCTCGAGGGGCGCGCGCGGGCCATCGGCGAGCAGATCGCCTTGGTGCGCAAGCAGATCGCCACTGCCGGCGGTCGTGGCACCAGCGAGGACGCGCTGCGCCAGGCCTGGTCCTCGTCGTTCGACGAGGAGCGTCAGGCGTTGGCCCAAGCGCGCGATCCGGCGCAAGCGAGCACCTACGCGCGGCTCGACCAGGCGGTCACGCGCCTCGACGAGCTCGTGCGCCGCAACACCGAGTTCCGTGCGCGCCTCGACCGCATCGTCGACGAGCGCCTGGCCGGTGCCCGCGCCCTCCTGGCGGCGGAGAAGGAGGCGCTCGCCACCTACGCGGGCGCCCTCGGTGACATCGACGCGCGCGCCACGGCGGTGCGAGACACCGCTACGGCCATCGCGCTCGACCGCGTCAGCTACGATCTGAACCGCATCGTGCTGCGGGCCGACGTGGGCGTCGTCGACACCTCGTTCGCCAGAAAGCAGGCCGAGACCGAGAAGATTGGGCAGCTGCAGCGCGCCAAGGCGGCGGACTTGACCGACCTGACGCAGGCCTTCGCCGACCTGACCCGGGACGAGGCGCCGTGAGCACGGCACGGTGGTTCCCTTTGCTCGCCTCGGCCATCGTGCTGCTCACGGCAGGCGCCGCGCGTGCCGACGACCCTCCCCCTCCGCCACCGGCTGGCGCGGCGCCCGCGGGGGTCTCCCCGACGGCGCCGCAGGCCGAGGACGGCGCCGACGTAGGCGACGCGCCCGGCGCCGCCACGGCGCCGGTGGCCGAGCCGGAGCGGCCAGCGGCGCTCCCGTGGGACGACGCCACGCTCAAGGAGCGCTACGAAGCCTTGCGTGACGCGGTGCGCGCCTACGAGCGCGAGGCCGCCGAGACGCGCGACGAGGTGCGCAAGCTGTCGGAGCGTAAATACAAAGAGCGCCGCGCCGCCATCGAGGAGAACTACCGCAAGGCCATTGAGCCGGTGGTGAAGGCCGAGCGCGGGCGCCGGCTCGATGCCATCGCGACCTTCGAGCGCTTCCTCGAGCGCCACCCCAACGACCAAGAGTTCACGCCGGACGCGATCTTTCGCCTCGCGGAGCTCTACTTCGAGAAGTACGACGACGAGCACCAGCTCGCCATGAAGGAGTGGAAGGACGCCTACAAGCGCTGGGAGGAGGGCGGCAAGCAAGGCGAGCCGCCCAGCGAGCCGGCCAAGCACTTCGAGCAGACCATCGCGCTCTACCGCCGCTTGATCGCCGAGTACCCCGAGTACCGGCTGCTCGACGGCGCCTACTACCTGCTTGGCTACACGCTGCGCGCGCAGGGCAGCACGGAGGAGGGGGTCGCCACCTGGCTGGCGCTGGTGGATCGCTTCCCCAAGAGCCGCTTCTACCCCGAGGTGTGGTTCCGCATCGGCGACCAGTACTTCGACGAAGAGAAGTGGGAGCAGTCCATCGCGGCGTTCTTGAACGTCGTGCCGCTGCGCGAGTCGGAGTACTACGACAAGGCGCTCTACAAGCTCGCGTGGACCTACTACCTCGTCAGCCGCTACGACGAGAGCGTGCAGCGCTTCTTCGAGTTGCTCGACTTCTCCTTCGCCAACCGCGACAAGCAGTCGGGCGAGTCCGGCTCGGTGCTGGAAGACGAGGCCGTGCAGTACGTCGCCATCAGCTTTGGCGACGACGGCTGGAAACGACCGGGCTTCACCACCTTGGTGCGCGGCGCCTCGCTCGACGATCCCGACGCAGAGATTGCCGTCGACTACGTCGCGCACGCCAAGGAGACCTTCAAGCGCACCGGCGAGCAGAAGCCCTTCGAGCGCGACGTGATGGCCCGGCTCGGCCAGAACCTCTTCAAGCAGTCGAAGCACGCCCAGGCGGTGGCGGCGCTCTCCTTCGCCCTCGAGCTCGACCCCATGCACCGCGATGCCCCCAAGCTGCAGGACATGGTGGTGCAAGCATGGGTGCGCGAGCGCCAGTTCGACAAGGCGAACGCGGCCCGCGACGTGCTGGTGGCCAACTACGGCAAGGGCACGCCTTGGTACAAGCGCTTCGGCAACGACAGTGAGGCGCTCAATCAGGCGGAGACGCTGGCGCGCACCAACCTCTACTCCGCCGCGCTCTACTACCACCAGCAGGCGTCTGAGTATTACAGCCAAGAGAAGCAAGAGGTCGCGCTGCAGTACTTCAAGGCGGCGTCGACGGCGTACAAGAACTATCTCGAGCGCTATCCGCACGACAAGAACGCCTACGAGCTCTCCTACTACCTGGCCGAGACCTTCTACTACTCGCTGCGCTTCGAAGACGCGGTGGCGCAGTACGAGGCGGTGCGCGACTCACCGGCGGGCACGCGCTATCGCGGCGAGGCAGGCCTCAACGCGGTGTACGCCTACGAGAAGATCATCGAGCAGGCGGTGCAGACCGGCCGCCTCGAGAAGCGCGAGATCTTCGCTGGCGGCAAGCGTGACGCCAACGTCAAGCCCGAGCCCATCCCGGAGCTGCGCCAGAAGTACATCACCGCCATCGACCGCTTCCTCGAGCGCGGCGCGGACCACGAGATGGCGCCCAACTTCGGCTACCACGCGGGCGAGGTGCTGTACTCCTACGGGCACTACGACGAAGCCGTGAAGCGCTTCCAGATCGTCGTCGACAAGTTCCCGCAGTCCGAGGCGGCGGCCAGCGCGGCCAACCTCATCCTCGACGACCTGGTGGCGCGCAAGGACTGGACCGCAGCGGCGAGCTACGCCGAGCGCTTCGAGAAGGAGAAGGTCGGCGGCGGCGACACCGCGGTGTTCGCCAAGATCAAGGGTGGCGCCGAATTCGAGATCGCCAAGGGCACGCTCGAGACCGGCGCCAAGCTGCTCGACGAGGGCCGCATCCAAGAGGGCAACGCCCTGCTCGAGAAGGGCGCCGACAGCTACCTCAAGCTCATCGCCGAGGACCCCAAGCGCGAGTTCGCCGACAAGATGATGTACAACGCGGCGCTCTCGCTCGAGAAGGCGCGCCGCCCCATCAAGGCCGCCGCGCTCTACGAGCGCCTGTACAAGGAGTACCCCGACAGCGAGAACGCGCCCGAGGCGATGTTCCGTGTCGCATCAAAAAGCGAGCAGGTCTTCGAGTTCGACAAGGCGGTCACCACCTACCTCACGCTGGTCAAGACCTACCCGAAGAGCGAGCGCCGGCCCGACGCGCAGATCAACGCCGCGCTGGCCCTCGAGGGACAGCAGAAGTACGAGCGCGCCGCACAAGAGTTCGAGCGCTTCGCCACCATGTTCCCCGACCGACCCGAGGCGCCCGACGTCTTCTACCAGGCCGCCAACGTGCACAAGAAGCGCGGCGCGCCAGGCGCCGAGCTCGACGTGCTCAACCGCTTCATCAAGCGTTACGAGAGCCGCGCGGCGCAGGCGCCCAAGATCGTCGAGGCGTATGCACGCATGGGCGAGATCTACGACGAGCAAGCCAAGGGCGCCTCGGATCCCACCAAGGCGAAGAAGCGCGCCACCGAGAGCTACCAGGCGGCGGTGCGCCAATTCGATCGCGCGCGGGGCTCGCCGGCGGCGTCGTACTTCGCCGCCAAGTCCGCGTTCGCGCTCGCCGAGCAGGACTACGCGCGCTACGCCAAGCTCGCCATCACCAGCAAGAACAGCAAGGTGCAGATGAAGGAGCTCGAGGCCAAGTCGACCCGCCTGGTGGCCGTCGAGAACAGCTTCAAGGGCATCATCACCACCTACAAGGCGGCGGAGTGGAGCCTCGCGTCGCTCTACCGAGTGGGCGCGCTCTACGACAACCTGCAGCAGACCGTGCTGAAGAGCCCCTGTCCCGACGACGTGCGGCGCTTGGCCGGCGAGGTGGCGTGCGACGAGTACCGCAACCTCATCGAGGATCGCGCCTTCGCCGTCGAAGAGAAGGCCGTCGAGGCCTACCGCACGGCCCTCACCAAGGCCAAGGAGCTGCGCCTGCAGAACAGTTGGACGCGCCGCACCCTCGAGGCCGCCAACCTGCTGCGACCGGCGGAATTCCCCATCGACAAGGAGCCGCTGTCGCGCCCGCTCAAGAGCGCCGTCACGCCGCTCGGCCCGGCGCTGCCCGACGGCGGCGCGCCCACGCTCAAGGCGCTCGGCCCCGGCCCCGGTGAGGCGGCGCAGAAGGGCAGCAGCGGATGACCCCACGTCCCATGGTGCCCGCTCCTCTGCTGGTGGCGTCGCTGGGCGCGCTGGCGACCTGGCTCGCCGCCTGCGAGACCACGTCGCCGACGCCGGACCCGGCCCCAGCGACGACGACGGCGTCACCGGAGGCCGGCGTGGCGCCGCCTGCGCCGGCGGCGGCAGCGCCGGCCCCGGTGCCGAGCGAGCCCGAGCGCACACCGGCGCCGGCGCCCGCGGTGCCGAAGACCGAGGTCATCGACGACGAGAACTGGCTGCCCTCGACGGGGTCGGCGCGCGAGGCCTTCGTGGCCGCCAGCGAGACCGCGCGCAGCGATCCCGCCGGTGCTGTTGGCAAGTTCGTCGACGCGGCCAACCGCACCAAGTACTTCTACGCCGCCTGGTTCAGCGCCGGCGCCGCGGCCGAGGCCGCTGGTGACGTCGCCACCGCCGAGCGCCACTACCGCACCGCGCTGGCCACGCGCCCCGACTATGGCCCAGCGCTGGCGAACCTGGCGCTCTTGTTGACCCGCGCCAACCGCGGCGCCGATGCTCGCCGCGTCGTCGACGATGGCTTGCGCCGCTTCCCCGAGCGCTCGGGTCCGCACCTGGCGGCGGCCACGCTCGCCTGGCACGCCAAAGACCTCGCCACCGTCGAGCGCGAGGCGGTGCTGGCGGTGCGCTACGACGAGCGCTCGACGGCGGGCATGCTGCTGATGGGCAAGGTGTTCCGCGCGCAGAAGCGGCTCGACACGGCGCGCTTCGCGCTCGAGAACGCGCTCGGCGTGGAGCCCGGCAACGCGCTGGCGCACCTCGAGCTCGGCCACGTGTTCCTCGATCTTGGCGACGAGAAGAAGGCGCTGGTCTCGTTCGAGAAGGCCGCTCGCCTGCGCCCCACCTTGGCAGAAGCGCAAGAGAACTATGGCGTGCTCTTGTTGAAGGAGGGCTTCGCCGCCGAGGCCACGCGCGCCTTCGAGGCCGCGGGCAAGCACGATCCGAAGAGCGGCCGCGCCCAGCTCCACCTCGGCAACGGGCTGCGCGCCGAGAAGCGCTATGCCGACGCCGAGCAGGCCTACAAGATGGCGCTCGAGCTCGACCCATCGCTCCTCGAGGCGCGCTTCAACCTCGGCCTGCTCTACATCGACAACGCGGTGCCAGGGCAGGACGAGCTCGTGCGCCTTCAGAAGGGCCTCTTGGCGCTCAAGGATTACCAGGCCAAGGCCAAGCCCGAGGCGGCGGTGGCGGCGCGCCTCGCGGAGTACATCGACGCCACCGACAAGCGCATCCAGAAGGAGATCAAGCGACGCGAGCGCGAGGAGCGCCGCAAGCGCGAGGACGCCGCCGCGGCAGCGCGGCCGCCCGCTGCGAAGGCGGCGGATCCGGGAACCGCGAAGCCCGCCCCCGCTGTCAGTCCCCCGCCGGCCCCGCCCCCGGCGGGAGGTGGTGGTACATGAGGCGAAGCCGATGCAATGTGCTCGGCGCTTGCTCGTCGCCGTGTTTGGCTCGTAGTATCGCCGCGATGCCGCGTTGCGGCATTGCATGGAGTGCGACATGATATCGGCGCGGCGCTTGGCCTTGGCCGTGCTCGCGGTAGCCCTTGGCGCCGTCACCATCGTGGCGGCGTCGCCCGCCGCGGCACAGCGCAAGAAGATCACCCTCGATGACCTGATCATCGAAGGAAACATCCAGAAGCCCGAGGCGTTCTTCATTCTGCCTCGAACCAACCTGAATTTCTCGGACTTGGAGCGCCGCGAGGATCTCAAGGCGCGCATCATCAAGTCCGTGGAGCGACAACCGTTTTGAGCCGGTGCCTCGCGCTTCCCTTTCGGGGGCGTTCGGTGTCAGGTTCAGGCGTCCGCGGCCGGGAACGACAGCGACGAGGACCTAGGGCCGGCAGCAGCGATTGAGACGGAGAGAGGGAACCAGATGAGCGCGATCATCACATTCTTCAAAGAGGGCGGCCTGTGGATGCTGCCCATCGCCTTCGTGTCCTTCCTCGTCATCGGCATCACCGTCGAGCGCGTGATCTTCATCTTCTTCCGTTACAACATCAACGCGCCGGCGTTCATGGCCCAGATCCAAAAGCTGGTCATGGCGAACAACATCGACCGCGCCATCAAGCTGTGCAACGCGGCGCCCAACGCCGCGCTCGCGCGCGTCATCAAAGCCGGTCTCACCCGCGCCAACAAGGGCGAGGTGGAGATCCAAAACGCCATCGAGGAGGCCTCGCTCGAGGTGGTCCCCGAGCTGACCAAGCGCAGCAACTCGCTCGGTACCCTGGCGTCGCTCGCCACGCTGGCGGGCCTGCTCGGCACCGTGTTCGGCCTCATCGGCGCGTTCCGCGCGGTGGCCAAGGTGTCTGCGGCGGAGAAGGCCACGGTGCTTACGGGCGCCATCTCGGAAGCCATGAACTGCACCGCCTTCGGTCTCCTCGTCGGTATCCCCGCGTTGTTCGCGCACCTGGTGCTCGCCGGCATGACCAAGAAGATCATCGATGAGCTCGACTTCTACTCCGTCAAGCTCGAGAACCTCCTGACCACGCGCGGCAAGGGTGGGCTCGACGGCAACGAGGCGCAGTGAGCGCGCCCGTCGTGGGGCCGTGAGAGGTCATCGATGTCGCAGAAGCCGTCAGACCGACGACACCGTGAGCCCGGCGACGAGGAGGCCCTCGACCTCGATGTCACGCCGTTCTTGAACATCATGTTCATGCTCATCCTGTCCACCATGACGCTGACGGCGTGGACCCAGCTCGCCATGCTCAACGTGCAGGCGCCGCAGATCGGTGGCGGCAACGTGGGCGACGGCAACGCCGGCGCCGACGCGCCGCCCTCCACGCTCAACCTCACGGTGTTCATCCTCAAGGATGGGTTCAATGTCGGCGCCACCGGCGCCACGCTCGATGGTGGCAGCGAGGGTCGCCCGGGCCAGCCGCTCATCCCGAAGATCCAGGTCACGCAGGGCGGCAAGTCCACCGTCACCTTCGACTTCCAGGCGCTGCAGAAGCGCCTGATCGAGATCAAGAAGACCTTCCCCACCGAGCAAAGCATGATCGTCAGCGCCGACGCCGACATCGAGTACGACGACATCGTGCACGTCATGGACGCCGCGCGGAAATCGTCCGACGGCAAGCTGCTCTTCCCCTCCGTGGCGTTCGCCGCGGGCATCGTCGGCTGAGGACACGAGAACGGCATGGCGGCAGGCGGCGAGATCTCCGACGGCAGCGCGCCCTACCAGGGGTGGCCGCAAGAGCTGCGCAAGGCGGCCGACGAGACGTCGCATCGGCGCAAGCGACGTCACTTCGCCCGCACTCCGCCCATCTCGATCACCTCGCTCACCGACATGGTGACGATGCTCCTGGTGTACTTGCTGTCGACCTTCGCCACCAACCCGGTGGAGGTGAACGATCCCTCTGTCGAGGTGCCGCGCTCCACGTGTATCCCCGACGACGCGCTGCCGTCCGACGAGCCGCCGCCCGACGGCTGCGGCAAGATCGAAGAGACCACCATCGTCATGGTGACCGGTCCGGAGGTGAAGCGCACCACCGAGACCGGCACCAAGATCCAGCAGGTCACGCCTCGCATCCTGCTCAACGGGCAGCCGGTCGCCGAGCTCGACGCCGCGAGCTACCGTGTCCCCGAGTCTGTCAAGGACCCTGCCTCGGGTGGCTACGTCATCATGCCGCTGCGCGAGGCGCTCAAGCGTGAGAAGGCCGTCAAGGAGGTCACCGCTCAGCTCTCGGGTAGGAGCTTCGACGGCAAGGTCATCATCCTGGCGGATCGCCGCACCCCGTATCGCGTCCTCACCGACGTGCTGGTGACCTGCGGCGAGTCTGGTTTCGCCGACTTCCGCTTCGCCGTCATCAGGCCGGAATAGCCACCCAGATCGCAGGAGACCTTGAGACGTTGCTACGGTGGCGGTTGCGGCGGATGCAGGATCCGGCCCTACACTGCGGTGGAACCCGGCCGCGGCCGGCGGTGTCGAGAAGGCGGGCGGCCCGGTGGCCGCTGGGCGGCGAGAGGCAGAAGGAACCATGGCGAACCCCCCGAACATCTTGCGCATCGGCGTCATCCAAGGGGTGAGCGTCATCGAAGAGCGCATGATTGGGGATCGTGTGCCGGTCTCCTTCGGCACCGCCCCCAACAACACCTTCGTGCTCCAGGGATCCGACCTCCCGCGCTCGGTCACGCTGTTCGAGACCGTCGGTGAGGGCTACCAGCTGGTCTTCGGTGAGGACGCGCAGGGGCAGGTGGAGCCCGAGCCGGGCAAGCCGGTCAAGCTCTCCGATATCAAGGCCAAGGCCTCCAAGCAGGGCGATCGATTTCGGTGGCCCTTGCCCGAGTCCGCGCGCGGCCGGGTCCGCATCAGCAACGAGATTCAGGTCCTGTTCCACTTCGTGCCGCCGGCGCCCACGGTGGCGGCGGGGGCGCTGCCGACCGAGCTGCGCGGCGGGTTCATCGGCAACCTCGAGCCCGTGTTCACGGCCGTGCTGCTTGCGTCGTTCCTGATGCACGCGGCCATGGCGCTGTTCGTGCGTCTGGCGGAGCCACCCAAGGCGCGCGACGACCTCGAGGATCTGCGCAAGTTCGTCGAGACCATTCAGCCCCCCAAGGTGGAGGTGCCGAAGATCGCGGTCAACATCGACCTCCCGGTGAGCACCGGGCCCGGACCGGGCGAGAAGGTCGTCGAGAAGGGTGACGGTGGTGGCGGCGGCGGTGGTGGCGGCAAGGGCAAGGGCGGCGGCGGCGGCAAGGGCGTCGGCGATCGCGCGGCCCTGCGCGACCAGATCGCGGGCCGCGGCATCTTGCAGTTGATCGGCGGCCGCGGCGGCGCGGGCGGTGGCGGCGGTGCCGTCGGGAGCGTGTTCGGCGCCGGCTCCTCCATCAGCGACGACATCGGCTCCGCGTTGCAGGGCACCGCCGGCGTTGGGATCGCGGGCGCGGGCGGGGCGGGCGGGGTCACCCGTCGTGGCACCGGCGGCGGCGGCGTGGCTGGTGACGGCACCGGCGGCGGCCTCGGCGGTGGTGCCGCGGGCATCGGCGATCTCGGCACTGGCGGCGGAGGCAAGGTCGACACCGGCTCGAAGCAGACCGCGCGCATCGTGGCCCGGGTCCGCGCCGATGACGTCGAGGCCGTGGACGGCAAGGTCGACAAGAAGGGCGTCGCGGCAACCATCCGTCGTCGCCAAGACGCCTTCCAGGCCTGCTACGAGACCGCGCTGCGCGCCAACTCGAAGCTGCAGGGCAAGCTGGTCATCGAGTTCACCATCGGCGAGGGCGGCAAGGTTACCGACGCGCGCATTGTGCGTGACGGCCTGGGATCGAGCGAGGTCGCGAACTGCGTGCTCGCCACCATGCGCCGCATCCGCTTCCCGGCCCCCTCGGATGGCGAGGTCACCATCTCGAACTCCTTCGTGTTCCAGCCCTCGGGGGGGTAGCGGGCGCTGCGCGAGACGCGGCAGCGGGCTCTCCCCCACCGGCGGCGTCTGCCGTGTTGCGGCGGCGCGCTGAGCGCGGCAACACCGCCGCATGAAGATCGCGGTCGTCGGCACCGGCTACGTCGGTCTGGTCTCGGGCGCAGGGCTCGCCGATCTCGGTGTCGAGGTCGTGTGTGTCGACGTCGACGAAGATAAGGTGCGGCGCCTCGAGCGCGGCGAGATCCCGTTTTACGAGCCGGGCCTCGACGAGCTGGTGGCGCGCAACGTCAAGGCCGGGCGCCTGACCTTCTCTTGCAAGCTGGCCGAGGCCGTTGCCGGGCGCGAAGTGGTGCTGCTCGCGGTGGGCACGCCGCCCGCCGACGACGGCAGCGCCGACTTGAGCGCGCTCCTCGGTGCGGCCCGTGACGTCGCTGCCGCCGTCACGCGGCCGTGCGTGCTGGTGACCAAGAGCACCGTGCCCGTGGGGACCGCCGATCGCGTACGCGAGATGGTCGCGGGTGCGCCTCACGCGATCCACGTCGCGTCGAACCCCGAGTTCCTCAAAGAGGGTGATGCGGTCAACGACTTTCTCAAGCCCGAGCGCATCGTCATCGGCACCGACGACGCGTTCGCTCGCGGCGTGCTCGAGCGCCTTTATCAGCCCATGATGCTGCGGGAGCTGCGCATCTTGCACATGGACACGCGCAGCGCCGAGCTGACCAAGTACGCCGCGAATGCCATGTTGGCCACGCGCATCTCGTTCATGAACGAGCTCGCGGCGCTGTGCGAGAAGGTGGGGGCCACCATCGACGACGTGCGGCGCGGCATCGCGTCTGACTCGCGCATCGGCAAAGCCTTCCTCTACGCCGGCGTCGGCTACGGCGGCTCCTGCTTCCCGAAAGACGTGGCGGCCCTCTTGGTGACGGCGCGCCAGCACGGCGTGGTGCTCGGCATCGCCGACGCCACGCAGGCCGCCAACCAGCGGCAACGCGGCGCCTTGCTCGCCAAGCTGCTGGCGCACTTCAAGGGCGAGCTCGCGGGCCGCACCGTGGCCGTGTGGGGGCTCGCGTTCAAGCCGCGCACCGACGACATCCGCGACGCGCCGGCGTTGCCGCTGATCGAGGGCCTGCTCGCGGCCGGGGCCAAGGTGCGCGCCTACGACCGCGCGGCCATCGCGAACGCGCGCGCCCGCTTCGGCGACAAGGTGCACTTCACCGACGACGAGTACGCCGCCGTGGACGGGGCCTCGGCGCTGTGCCTGCTCACCGAGTGGGCCGAGCTGCGCATGCCCGATTGGGACGAGATCAAGCGCCGCATGGGCAGCGCGCCCGTGGTCTTCGACGGGCGCAACATCTACTCGCCGGCCGCGCTGCGCGACAAGGGCTTCACCTACGTCGGTATCGGCCGCTGAACACGACGACCGGCCAGGCGCCACGGGCGCGACGCGGTCAGCCGAAGTCTTGCAGGTCGCGTCGCGTGTAGCTGCGACCGCGCCATTCGACGGTACCGCGAACCGCGAACACCAGGGCCGCGTGCAACGCGCCAGCGGCGATAGCGAGCGCCCCCACGGGGAAGAGCAAGGCCGCGAGCGGCTCGAAGCGCACCACCGAGCGCGCCTTCAAGAGGCCCACCATCGGCAGCGCCGCCGCCAACGCTGCGGGCACCACCACCCAAGGCGCTTGCCCAGCGAGCCACAGAGGCAGCCCGAGCGCCAACAGCACCGGCGGCGCGGTGGCAGCCACCAAGAGCATCGTCCCCATCAGCGCCGTCAGGATGGCGCTGTTGCCGAAGGTGCCGATGGCCGACTTCTTGATGCCCGCATACAGCTCGCCGGCCGAGCGATAGGGCCGGTGCCGGACCTGCGCGACCGCGCGCACGACGCTGCCGCGGCCACCGTCTTCACGCATCATGCGCCCGAGGGCGCGATCGTCGAGCATGGACCCGCGGACACGCGCATGAGTGCCGCGCAGGCGGTAGGCATCGGCGCGCACCAGGTTGAAGGCGCCGATGCCGACGCCGACCCGGCTCTCTGGCTTGGCGGCGGCGGGATCGAGGAAGCGAAGCTGGCCGAGCAGCATGAACAGCGGCAGCACCAGCGCTTCGGCCAACCCACCCGCCTCGATGCGCGGCTGCACCGCGAGGTGGTCGAGGCGCTCGCGCTCCATGGTCGCCACCGCGTTCTTGGCGGCGTGCGGCCCGTGGACCACGTCTGCATCGGTGAACAGGAGCCAGTCGCCGCGCGCGCGACCCTGGCCAAGCTCGAGGGCGTAGCACTTGGCCACCCAGCCGGGCGGTAGGCGCCCGGCCTTGAGCACCAGCAGGCGCTGATCGGCGGCCGCGATGCGCTCGAGGATCGCCTGCGTGTCGTCCTCCGAGTTGTCGTCGACGGCGATGACCTGGATGTCGACGCCGTCTTGGGCCAGCAGCGAGCGCACGCCCGCCTCGATGGTATGCGCCTCGTTGCGCGCCGCCAGCACGGCGGTGACGCGGGGGTGCGGG
The DNA here is from genome assembly GCA_020850995.1 of Deltaproteobacteria bacterium. Lineage (GTDB taxonomy): Bacteria > Myxococcota > UBA727 > UBA727 > VGSZ01 > JACOUT01. The sequence continues at coordinate 29,970 of JADZDP010000077.1, read as the reverse complement.
CCCTCGGCGCTCGCCGCCGACGGCAGGCGTCGCATGGCGTTGATGGTGCGCCACACGCGGGCCAACACGAGGGCCCAGCCGACGCACATGAGCGTCGCGAGCACGAGCGCGAGGCGGGAGAGCAGGACGATCATGTGCGCGTGCCGGCGCCTCCAGGCCCAACGTCAGAGGTCGTTCGTGTAGTTCATCAGAAAGGTGGCCGCCCGCTCGGTGCAGTCGTCGTCCTCGACGTAGAGCACGCCGAGGGCAGGATTCGATCCGCCGGGGTTGCCGTACACCACCACGCCATTGCTGTCGGGCGGATCGCCGGCGCCGAGCACGGCCTCGAGCTCCGCCTTGCTCGAGCCGATGCCCAGGGTGCCATCCTTGCCGAGGAAAGGGGGCGACACGGTAATGGAAACGATCTCGATGGACTCCTCCGCGCTCAAGCCGTCGCAGCCGCCAATGACGGGGCAGGCGCCCACCAGCCGCAGGCCCAGCGACGCGTAGATGCGCACTTTGACGTCGATGCTGCCGATGACATCGGCGACGATGCCGTCGGCGTCCCAGTCGCCACCGAGCGCGGCGGTTGCGTCGCCGAAGTCGGCGCTCTCGACGACCAGCCCGCCCACCGACCCGGTATTGGTGGCGAGGTCGAGCGCCAGGCCCCAGCGGTCGCTGCTCTGGGGCTTGAAGGCCACCAAGCCGACCACCTCGCCGGCGCCGTCGACCAGCACCTCGAGGCCGCGGTCGTCGAAGAACACCACCTGCCCGTCGAGCGCGCTGTGGCTGCTGCCGCCGCTGGCGGAGAAGGGTGTGCCCACGTTGCCCTGTGCCGACGTGGCGTTGGCGCCGGGCAGCGTGAGCACCCGCGCCACGAGGTCGGTGGCGGCGCCGGCTTCGGAGTCGAAGGAGCGATCAGCGTCGACGTATTGGATGGTCACACCGGCGGCGCAGTAGCGCTTACGAAACGGCGTGCCGTCGTCGGTGCCGGCGCCGCCGAGCGCCGCCTCCACTTGGCTGCGGGTGGTGGCGCCAACCGTGATGGCGGCGCCACCGCCGACACTCACCGACGGGGCCGAGCCGCCGGGCGCAGTGAACGCGACGGCGCCGGCGGGGCTGACGCCGGCGCACGCGTCGACCGCGCACTCGCCTTCGCCCTCGCCCTCGCCTTCGCCCTCGCCCTCGCCTTCGCCCTCGCCCTCGCCCTCGCCCTCGCCTTCGCCTTCGCCTTCGCCCTCACCTTCGCCCTCGCCCTCACCTTCGCCGACCGAGCTTGGGCAGCTCGGGAGGACCAGGGTCGCCCCCAAAGCGGCGACGAGGGTGGCCAAGACCAGGGTGGCGCGATGCGAGCTCATACCGGGTCTGTAGCGCACGGAGCGCGGCTCGTCAGCCCTGACGACGCCGTTCTCGCACCTTGATCTCCGCCCCGTCGACGATGCGGGCCACGACGCGCGCCGGCCCCGCGCGTTCGTCGAGGAGGTCGATCTGCTGGACGCCCGTGGGGCTCGTGACGTTGACCTCGGTGAGCTTGCCGCCGATCACGTCGATCCCCACGAGGAAGAGCCCGAGCGCGCGCAGCTCGGGGCCGATGCGGGCGCAGAGCAGCCGATCGGCGTCGTCGACGTCGGCGCGCACGGCCCGAGCGCCGGCGTGCAGGTTGGCGCGCACCTCGTCGTCGCGGGGGACGCGCAGCACGGCGCCCACGGGCTCGCCGTCGAGCACGATGACGCGCTTGTCGCCCTGGCGCGCCGCCGGGAGGTACTCCTGCGCCAGGGCTGGGCGCTTGCCATCGCCGGTCAGGAGGTCCGCCGCCGAGCGCAGGTTCGGGTCGTCGGCGGCGAACACCATCACGCCAATGCCGCCCATCAGGTGGAGGGGCTTGAGCACGCCGCGCCCACGGGCGCGCACGAACTCGACGAGCGCCGCCGGCCGTGACGACACCATGGTCGCCGGCCCGAGCTCGTCGGCGAACAGGGCCCACAGCTTCTCGTGCGCGGTGCGCAACCCGATGGGGTCGTTCAGCACCACGGTGCGCGCGCGGTCGTGGCGGTCGAGCAGCAGGCAGGCGGAGAGGTACGCGTCGTCGACGGGCGGGTCTTTGCGCATCCAGATGACGTCGAGGTCGTCGAAGGCGATGTCCGCGGGCGCACCCAGCGTGGCGTGGCTCGGGTCGTTGGCGCTGGGTCGTCGCACCGTGGCCGGCCAGGCACGTGCCATGCCACGTCGCCCCACGCAGCCGAGGTCGGCCACGCCGCACACCAGGTTCTCATGGCCGCGGGCCTGCGCCTCCTCGAGGATGGCGAAGGTGGTGTCGGTGGCGGGGTTCACGGTGGGGAGCGGGTCCATCACGGTCAGGAAGCGCATCAGGCCCCCTTCAGCCGAGCCTTGTCGGGCAAGGACAGGGTCGAGGGCACGCGGTCGTGGGCGGCCAGGGAGAGGAACAGACGGGTGCCGCCAACGATGAGGAAGGGCGCGGTCAGCGGGATGTAGGCGAACAGCCAGCCGGCGGCGCCGAAGCCGAGGGCCAGCGCCTTGTGCTGAAACACGGCGCTGAAGCGCTGGCCGCCGGGCAGCTTGTGGCGCGCCTGCGAGCGCGACAAGGCCTCGACGGCGACGAAGAACCAGGTCCACGCCAGGCTGGCGGGGATGGCGATGATCGAGCCGATGCCGGTGAGCCCCAGGATCCACAGTGGGATGGCGACGCCGAGATAGAGCGTGAGGCGCAGGACGGTGGCGCCAAGCTCGCGCAGCACGCCGCGCAGCACGCCCACCACGGTGAAGGGCTCACCGACGTCGCGCGCCAACAGGATGGACTCGGTGGCCTCGGAGATGGCGTCGTAGAAGGGGTCGCACACGACGCCGCCGATCAAGAGCGTCGCTACCGCCCCCACCACGAGCAAGAGCACGACCAGCGCAATTTCGAGCACGGCCCCGAGGAAGCTGTACCAGTGGCCAGGATCGGGGCCGAGGGCGGCGGCCGCGTCGTTCACGTACATCAGGCCGAGCGCCACCAGCCCGACGAAGATCAGCGCCTGAACGACCATGGGGACGAGCGCCCAGCGCAACACGCGAAAGTGCCGCAGGGTGAACATCACGCCGCTTGCAGCGAAGCGAGCGCCGGACAATACGCGGTCGAGGAAGGACCCGGTCGTTACGTCGGGGAGCGAGGCAGACATGCAGGGAGCTTCCCGGGGATGGGCGCGCGGCGCAAGCGGCAGCGGGCAGACGCTGCGAGACCGGTGCGCCGCGTGAGCACGGTGCTCCCGGGCTCAGCAGACGATCCCGGCGCACCCCTTCGCGGGGTCGACGAGCTCGTGGAATTCTTCCGCACGGCGGAGAAGCCGCGCGCGCAGTTTCGCGTGGGCACCGAGCACGAGAAGTTCGGCTTCCTGCGCGCCGACCATCGGCCGCTGCCCTACCACGGCCCACAGGGCATCGAGGCGCTGTTGCGGGCCATCGCCGACGACGACGAGGAGCGGCGCGTCGGCGCCTGGACGCCCGTGGAGGACGGCGGTCACGTCATCGCGCTCTATCGGGCCGACGGCTCCATCACGCTCGAGCCCGGCGGGCAGCTCGAGCTCTCGGGCGCGCCGCTGTCGACCATCCACGAGACGTGCGCAGAGGTCGGCCGCCACCTGTGCCTGTTGCGCCGGCTGTGCCTGCCGCGCGGCATCGGCTTCATCGGCATGGGCTTTCACCCCACCGCCCGTTGGGACGAGATGCCCACGGTGCCGAAGGCGCGCTACGCGGTGATGGAGCGCTACATGCCCACGGTGGGCGCCCGCGGCGTCGACATGATGAAGCGCACCGCCACCGTGCAAGCCAATTTCGACTGGGCCAGCGAAGACGACATGGTGCGCTCCTTCGCTGTGGCGCTGCGCGCCGCGCCCTTGGTGGCGGCGCTGTTCGCCAATAGCCCCTTCGTCGAAGGTCGCCCGAGCGGCGTGTTGTCGGAGCGGCAGCGCGTGTGGGCCGACACCGATCCACGCCGCGCCGGCTTCCCCGCTGTGGTGCTCGAGCCGGGCTTTGGCTATCGGCGCTGGGTCGAGTGCGTGCTCGACGTGCCCATGTACTTCGTCCGCCGAGACGGCGTGCACCACGACGTGGCGGGCGCGTCGTTCCGCACCTTCTTGCGCGAGGGCCTGCTCGTCGGTGGCACGCGGGTGCAAGCGACCCAGCGCGACTTCGCCGACCACCTCACCACCGTGTTCTTCGAGGTGCGCCTCAAGCGCGTGCTCGAGGTGCGCGCCGCCGACTGCGGCCCCTGGAGTCGCATCTGCGCGCTGCCGGCGCTGCACAAGGGCCTGCTCTACGACCCCACGGCGCGCGACCAGGCCGCGGAGCTGCTCGACTTCCTCGACGCCGACGCGCTGGTGCGCCTGCGTGCCGACGTGCTGGTGCGCGGCTACCGGGCGGAGAGCGCGCGCGGGCCCATCCTCCCCCTGTGCGAGCGCCTGCTCGACATCGCTGCGGGCGGCCTCGCGCGCCTCTGCTGCCGCGACGCCGCCGGGCGGGACGAGACGCGCTTCCTGCGCCCGCTGGTGGAGAGCGTGGCGCTCGGCCAGACCTTCGCGGAGCGCTTGTTGGCACTGCTACGCGACAAGTGGCAGGGCGACCTCTCCCGCATCTGGGAGGAGGTCGAGTTCTTCCACGAGGACGAGACCGCCGAGCTGGTATCGCGCTGAGCCTGGCCGACGACGCTCGCGCGCCCTCGGCCCGTCGTCAGTCCGTCCGTCGTCAGTCCTTCTTGCGCTTCAGGCTCCACTCGCCGAGCTTGCGGCGAATGGTGTGCTCCGACAGGCCCGTGAGGCGCGCCAGCTCGCGGTTCGACATGGCCTGGTAGTTCGCCTTGATGTAGCCGTTCGGATCGTCGATGGGGTTGGCGGCCTTGCCCGAGGCGGGCGCCGGCTTGCCCGTGGCGGGCGCCGGCTTGCCCGTGGGCTTGGCGGCGGCCTTGGCCGGCGCGGCGGCCTTCGGCGTCGTCGGCGGAGCGGCCTTCCCCGCCTTGCCCGTGGGCTTGGCGGTTGCCTGCGCGGCGGCCGGCGCCTGGGTCCCGGCCACGTCCCCTTCGGTGGCGGGGCGCGCGGCGCGCGCGAAGGGTGGGGGTGGCGCGGCGGCCTCGGCAGGTGCGGGCGCCTCAACCACCTCGGGCTCCTCGAGCGGCACGATGCCCATGCGCTCGAGCTCATGGCCCACCTCGCCGTCGGGCAGGCCGAGCTGCTCCGAGAGCTCCGACAGGCGCCTCCTGGCGCCGTACTCGCGCAGGTAGCCGTCGAGATCGAGGTTGCCGTACTCGCGGTCGCCGCCGGCAAGGTACGCGATCTTCAGGTAGCCAGGCACCGAGCGCTGCACGCGGCCGAAGCGGCGGACATCGCGATCGAAGAGCATGGAGCCAATGGGGTAGTGGATGTTCGCCTCCACCGGCCGGCCACGGGCACGCTTGATGTTCTCGGCGGCCTCCTCGATGAGGCCGCGCCGCCAGTCCATGGCCGCTTCACCGACGTCGTCGGAGAAGGCATCGTCGTCAGCCTCCTCCTCGAACGCTCCAGTGGAGTCGTGGATGCTCTCGAGCTCTTCCAGCTGTTTGCTGTTGAAGACCATGCGCCGCTTCCGTCGGAGGAACGACGGGTTGTAGCGGTTCCCCAACTTGTGTCAAGCAGCGCGAAACCGGTTGACGACGGGCGCCAGGCTTGCTCCAGTGCCCGCTCCCGTCCACCATCCGCGGGTCGCCCCGCCGAGTCGAGCGCAGCATGTCCAGCACGTCCCCCATCATCACCGCCATCGAAACCGCCCAAGTGAAGAAGCTGCCGGCGTTCCGCCCCGGCGACACCGTGCGTGTCCACTTCAAGATCCTTGAGGGCGACAAGACCCGCGTGCAGGCCTTCGAGGGCGTGTGCATCGCGCTCCGGCGCGGCGGCAACCGCGGCACCGTCACCGTGCGCAAGATGAGCTTCGGCCAGGGCGTCGAGCGCGTCTTCCCCTTGGCGTCGCCGCAGATCGACAAGGTCGACGTGCTGCAGCGCGGCCGCGTGCGTCGCGCCCGCCTGTTCTACCTGCGCAACCTGCGCGGCAAGAAGGCGCGCATCAAGGCGCTGGCCGAGTTCGGCACCGTGGTTTCGACTCGCGACGAGGCGGCGGCCGACGCCACCTGAGGCCGACGCTCCCACCGCAGCGGCCACCCCGCGGTGACCGTCATGGCGCGGCCCTCGGGCCGCGCTTTTCGTAGAGCGGCTTCGAGTACACTCCGTCTCCGTGGATCTGGTCGAGCTCTACCTGCAGGGCCTTACCGGCGCCGTCGAGCCCACGCGGGTCGCGTTCGGGCAGCCGGTGAACATGATCGCGGCGGGCCCGCGCGAGCAGCTCTATGTGCGCGTCATGCTCGACCTGCTCTACCCGAAGGGCACCGAGCCCACCCTCAAGGACCTCGAGGCGCCGGGCCAGCAGGGGCGCGTGGCGCTGACGGTGCGTGGCCGGGACGGCGGCGTGTTCCGCCTCTTGCACGAGGTGCAGAGCGGGCGCCGCGCGCTGCAGCGCTTGGTCGACGCCAAGGTCGAGCCCATCAGCACGGCAGGCGCGGAGATCGCGCAAGCCGTGACAGCGCAGGTGGGCTTCCCGCAGGAGGACATCCTGCGCGAGCTCTTCTTCGCGGTGCACGACGACCTGCCCTCGCAGCGCGCGCGCCGCGCGCCTGCTCCGGCGGAGCGCGCGGCGCAGGGCTCTGCCGGCAAGGCGGAGAAGCCGCTGCCGCCGGGCTTCGGCGCGTGGGGGGGCGACGGCGGCGCGCCGGCCCACAAGCCGCTGCCGCCGGGCTTCTCCGACGAGGGCGCGCCGGTCGCCGACGGGCGCGATGAGGCGGCGCTTCGGCTGCGCCTGGAGGAGATCAACGCCGCCCTGGGCGCCGCGCAGGGGGTCAAAGAGCTCGAGTTCGAGATCGACGGTCTGCAAAAGCGCCTGTTCGAGCTCGATGGCAGGCTCAAACCGCTCGTCACGCTTCGGCGCAGCGCGCAGCAGGCCGACGAGGCGGCGCGGCGCTTCGCGGACCTCGAGGCGATCCCGAGCGACCTGGTGGCCCAGGGCGAGCGCCTGCGCCGCATACGCGTCGAGCACGAGCGCGATCTGCAGCGCATCGGCGCCGAGCGCGATCAGCAACTGCAGTCGGCGACCACGCTCGATCGCCGCGGACGCCAGAAGCCCATCGAGGTGGCGCAGCGCGACCTGTTCGTGCGCGTGGGCATGGGCGTGGGCGTAGGCGCGATCCTGCTCGGGGTCATCGGCGCGGTGGCGTTGCCGCCGCTTCGGTGGATCGCCTTCCTCGACATCCCGGGCTTCGGTCTGGCGCTGTACGGGGGCCTACGCGTGCTCGGCGATCTCGAGGGTGGCGCCGCGGTGGCTCGTCGCCTCGAGCGGCTCGACACCGAGCGCCGGCGCCTCGAGGAGCGCTACCGCATCGACGAACAACACGTGACCGCGCTCCTCGAGAAGCACGGCCACACCCTCGAGCAGCTCCCCGACCTGGCGGCGCGCCTGACCGCGCGCGACGATGCGCAGCGCATGGCGGTGCAGACCAAGGCAGCCCTGATCGAGGCCGAGAAGGGCGGCGACCTGCAGAGCATCGAGGCGCAGCAGGCCGAGCTCCAGGCGCGCCTGCGCTCGCTCGAGGAGCAACTGCAGGGGCAGGGGGGCTTCGGCGGCCACGGCGACCTCGAGCGTGAGAAGGCGGAGATCGAGGCGGCGCTGACGGCGCCCACGGCGGCCCCGGCCCAAGAGCCCACCCCCAAGGCCGCGCCTGCTGCCACGGAGACGGCGTCATCGCAGGGGCTGCAGGCGGCACCCGACCTGGGCCGCCGCATGCTCGATCTGGCGCGCGACGTGTTTCATGCACCCATCGAGGACTTGGCCACGGCGTGCGCGCCGCGCGCATCGCAGGTGATCAGCGCGCTCACCGATGGGCGCTACCGCGAGGTGCGCTTCACGAACGGCCTGCAGACGCACCTGGTCGACGCCGCCGGCGGCGAGGAGCTGGCCTTCGGCTACCTGCCGGCCGCCGACCGTGACGTGGCGTGGCTGGCGATCAAGATCGCGCTCGTCGAGGGCGCGCTCAAACGCGGGCGCGTGCCGGTGATCTTCGACCGCAGCCTCGACGGGCTGCCCGATGCGAAGGGGCCGCTCTTGGCCCGCATGCTCGCGTTCTTGGCCAGCTCCACGCAGGTCGTGTGCATCACCGCCAAGACCACCATCCGTTGAGGCGCGATGGCTCGGCGCAACCCACCCGCGTGCTCGCTGTTCCTCGACGAGGGTGATCCGGTCCTCGCGTTGTCGCGCGCGCTTGGCGGCCGCCCTGTGGCGGGGCTCGACGAGGCTGGGCGCGGGCCGCTCGCCGGTCCGGTGGTGGCGGCGGCCTGCGTCTTGCCCGAGCCGCTGCCGGCGGCGCTCGATGGGCTCGACGACTCGAAGAAGCTCTCCGAGGCCGAGCGCGAGGCGCTCTACCCCCGCATCCTCGAGCACGCGCGCGCGTGGGGCGTGGCCTCGGTGGAGGCGCCGCGCATCGACGAGATCAACGTCCTGCGCGCCGCCCTCGAGGCCATGGCGCATGCGTTCGCGCAGTGTGAGCAGCGCCTCGGGGTGCCCATCGTCGCTGCTGCCATCGACGGCAACCAGGCGGCGCCGCTGCCGCGACGCGTGATGCAGCAGACCATCGTCCAGGGCGACGCCAAGAGCCGCGCCATCATGGCCGCCTCGATCATCGCCAAGGTGACGCGCGATCGGCGCATGCTGATCGAGCACGCCCGCCATCCTGCCTACGGCTTCGACCAGCACAAGGGCTACCCCACGCCCCAGCACCTCGAGGTGCTCGGGCGCGTCGGGCCCTGCGCGGTGCATCGCCGGAGCTTCGCGCCCGTACGCGCGGCGCTGGTGGGGCGTGAGGTGCGCGGTGGCTGAGCGTTCCGCCGTGCGCTCCACGACGGAGAAGGGCAGGGCCGGCGAGGATCTGGCCGTGGCCCACCTCGAGCGCGAGGGCTATCAGGTGTTGGCGCGCAACGTGCGCACGAAGGGGGGCGAGATCGACATCGTGGCGCGTGAGGGCCCGCTGGTGTGCTTCGTCGAGGTGCGCCGTCGCAAGCAGACGCTCGATGCGCTGGTGTCGGTGGACGCGAAGAAGCAGCGTCGGCTGACGCGCGCCGCGACGGCGTGGTTGGCGTCCCAAGCGCAGGTACCGCGATGCCGCTTCGACGTGGTGGTGGTGAGCAACGCCGGCGTGACGCTGGTGCGCGGCGCCTTCGAGGCAGCGTCGTGAGCGCGCAGGGCCAGGGCTCGCTGCTCGTGGTGGCGACGCCCATCGGCAACCTCGCCGATCTCGCGCCCCGCGCCGCCGCCGCGCTCAAGAGCGCGGCGCTGGTGTTGTGCGAGGACACGCGCCACAGCCGCCCATTGCTCGACAAGGTCGGCGCCGGCGGGCGCGCGCTCTCGTGCCACGCGCACAACGAGCGCGAGCGCATCGGCACGGTCCTCGGCGCGCTCGAGCGCGGTGAGCACGTGGCGCTCATCACCGACGCGGGCGCGCCGGCGCTCTCGGATCCCGGCGGGCGCATCGTCGAGGCGGTGGCGGCGCGCGGCTACCGCGTGGAGGTGCTGCCCGGGCCCTCGGCGCTGGTGGCGGCGCTCATGGGCGCGGGCCTCGACACGGCGCGCTTCGCCTTCCTCGGCTTCTTGCCGAGGCGCGGGCGTGCGCGCCGCGCCTTGCTCGCCGACGTGGTGCGCGCCGGCTTCGCCGCCGTCATCTACGAGGCGCCCGCTCGAGTGCAGGAGACCCTCGACGATCTCCACGAGGCCATGGGCGCGCGCCGCGTGGTGGTGGCGCGCGAGCTCACCAAGCTGCACGAGACCTTTCATCGCGGCGTGCTCGGCGCACCGCTGGCGCCGCCCTTCGTCGACAAGGGCGAGGTGGTCATCGTCGTCGAGGCAGCCGAGGCGCAGGTGGCGGTCAGCGAGGTCGACGTGGCGGCGCTGGCGCAGGACGCCACGTTGGCGCCCAAAGAGCGCGCGCGACGCATCGCGGCGGCCAGCGGCATGACGGTGCGCGAGGCCTACGCGCTGGTCACCGGTCGCGCTCAGCACCAGGGTGGCGACGAGGACACGTGAGCAAGCGTGGCGACGCTGCGCGGCCCGCGCGCCGGCCGATCAGAACGTGATGCCCGCGTGTACCAGCACACCAAGGTACATCGCCTCCTGCACCTTGAGGCGGCGCCCCGCCGTGTCGATGGAGGGGTTGAAGAAGGGATTGCGCTCGTTCGGGTTGTCGAGGTTGACCTGGTCATTCGAGTCACCGCCGATGCCCTCCAGGTCCTGGCCGAAGTCCTCGATGGTCAAGAGGTGCGCGCTGTCTTGCGCGATGGTGCCGTTGACCTCGAAGAACAGGTACTCGATGGCCTTGAAGAAGATGCCGGCCTTGAGCCCGCTGCGCACGTGTTGGTCGGTATAGGTCTGCTCGCGGAACACGTCGGAGATCTCGGTGTAGTCGCGCCCCTCCGAGTAGTAGGTGGCGAACGCGGCCACATCGATGGCGAAGCGCTGCTGCAGCTTCTTGTCCTCGTAGGGCACGATCTCGGTGCCGATGGTGAACGTGCCGATCTGGCGCGGGAAGTAGCCGTCGAGCGAGGCGCCCGACGCGGGCAAGCCGAAGCCGTAGTCCACCGCGAAGTAGGGGTCGAGGACCAGGAAGCGCTTCGACATGGCCACCTGGAAGTGGAAGCGGTGCGCGCCGTCGGCCACGGGCCCGGGGTTCTGTGGGTCCTCGATCTCGTCGGTGGTAGGGTTCATGAACTGCAGGAAGGGCGCCGTGTAGTCGGCCTGCAGCATGATGGTCGGCATGGTGTCGTCGCGCTCGTTGTTGGGGAAGGCGAAGCGCGCGCCGAAGGTGGGGTTGTCGAAGCCCTGGCGGTAGCCGACGAAGCCGCCGCTGGAGTTCTGGTCGAAGGCCCAGGCGTTGTAGGTGTTGGCGGGGTAGCCGTAGGCGCCGTTCTCGATGCGTGCCGCGGTGTTGCCTGCGCCGCGGGTCTCGGGCCAGCCATCGACGGTGGGCGGCGTGGTGGGCGTGGCGCCGCCCGGGCACAGACCGTCGTCGCCCACGCGGGCGCCGTCGGTGCAGGCCTGGTCACGCCGCAAGGTCGACTTGCTGTCGTCGACGCCCTCAGCGTAGCGCCAGGTCTGCTGGTGCCAGATGACGATGGGCCACTCGGCGAACACCGACAGGTCGCGAAACACGCCCACCTCGAGGCGCGGCTTGATGCGGAACTTGACGTGCTCGAAGCTCATCTCGCGCACGTCGGCGGTGCGGGGCGCAGCGGAGGAGTCGTTCTCGGGCGGCTGCGTGTTCTCGCGCGTGAGCAGCCCCGAGTGGCGGGTGATGTCGAACTTGACCTCGAGGTAGGCGTCGAAGGGGTCGACCTCGTCGACGGCGTCGGCCACGTCGGTGATCTGCGCGGCGCGCGCCGGCGCGGCGAGCGCGACGGGCAGGGCAGCGAGCGCGGTGAGGGCGATGTGCGTCAGCCGGGGCATGGGGACCTCGTCGAGCGACGTTAGGGAGGGGGGGCACCGACGGTCAAGTTTCCACCGCCGCCACGACGCCCACCGGCAGCTCGGCGCGGGCGGTCGCACGCGGCAGCGGCGCCTTCGCCACGGCGAGCTCGCGTCAGCCGTCTTTTGCGGTCGGCTCTTCGGGGACCTTGCTCTCTTCGCGCAGCCCGAGCTCCTTCATCTTGATCTGCAGGCTCTTCCTCGAGATCTTGAGCTTGCGCGCCGCGTGCGTGACGTTGCCCTGGGTGTCGTCGAGCGCGCGCTGGATGAGGTCCTTCTCGAGCTCGGCCATGCGCTGCTTGACGATGTCCTTCATGGAGCCCTCGCCGATGGGCTCGGCGGTGGCGACGGCGGTTGCGCGGGGCGCCAGGCCGCCGATCTTGGCCTGCAGGTCGGGCGGCAGCTCGCCGGCGTCGATGACCGACTTGTCTGCGAACAAGAGCGTGCGCTCGACGATGTTCTCGAGCTCGCGGATGTTGCCCGGCCAGGGGTAGCTCTGCAGCACGGCGATGGCTTCGGGTGTGAAGCGCTCGACCGAGCGATTGAGGCGCCGGTTGAGCTTCTTGATGAAGGCCTCGACCAGCACCGGCACGTCCTCGGTGCGCTCGCGCAGCGGTGGGAGCTCGACGGGCACCACGTTGAGGCGCCAGAACAGGTCCTCGCGGAACTGCCCTTGGTCGATGGCCTTACGCAGATCGCGATTGGTGGCGGCGATGAGGCGCACGTCCACCTGCAGCGTCTTGATGCCGCCGACGCGCTCGAAGGTGCTCTCTTGCAGCACGCGCAACAGCTTCACTTGCATGTCGATGGGCAGCTCGCCGATCTCGTCGAGGAACAGCGTGCCGCCGTGGGCCAGCTCGAAGCGGCCCGGCTTCGACGACACCGCGCCCGTGAAGGCGCCCTTCTCGTGGCCAAATAGCTCCGCCTCGATGAGCGTGGGCGGGATGGCCGCGGCGTTGATGCGGATGAATGGCTTGTCGTGGCGCGAGCTCTTGTTGTGCAAGGCCAGCGCCACCAGCTCCTTGCCGGTGCCGCTCTCGCCCGTGATCAGCACGGTCGACGGTGAGTCGGCCACCTTGGCGATGATCTCGTCCACCTTGCGCATGCGCTCGGAGGCGCCCACCAGGGTGCGCTCGTCGTCACCCTGGGGCTCCTCCACGTCGCGCGCGCGGTGCTCGAGCGCCTTCTTGACGACGGAACAGAGCTCGTCGCGCTCGTAGGGCTTGGTGATGAAGTCGAAGGCGCCCTGCTTGAGCGCCTGCACCGCGAGGTCGACGGTGCCGTGGGCCGTCAACACCACCACGGGCAGATCGCGGAAGCGCTTGTTGATGCGCTGGAGCAGCACCATGCCGTCCATGCCCGGCATGCGCAGGTCGGTGATGACGAGATGAAAGGGCTCACCGGTGTCGGGCGACTCGCTGGCCTCGAGCACCTCCATCGCCTCGTCGCCGCTCTTGACGCTCACCACGTCGTAGCCCTCCTTGCGCAAGGAGGACGCCAGCACCTTGCGCAGCGAGGCTTCGTCGTCGGCGATCAAGATCCGGTGGCTCATGGCTCTCTCTCTCGACGCGGCTCCCACGTGCACGCGTCTCTCGTCTCCCGTCTCCCGCTCTATAGCGCAACAGGACGGGCGCGACGTGCGTGTTCACGCGGGCGCGTCGCGTCGCTCCTCCTTCTTCTTCTGGGGCAGGGCCGGCAAGCGCACCACGAAGGTCGCGCCGTGGCCCTCGACCGAGCGCACCTCGATGGTGCCGCCGTGGTGCTGCACGATGCGTTGGCACAGCGCGAGCCCGAGGCCCGTGCCGCGCGCCTTGGTGGTGAAGAAGGGGATGAAGATCTGCTCGAGCAGACGACTTGGGATGCCCGGACCCTCGTCCTTGATACGGACCTCCACGAACATCTTGGGGCCCTTGAGTGACCACAGCGCGATATCGGACATATCAGCGCTGGTGCGCGTGGTGATGGTGAGCTTGCCCTTGCGCCCCATGGCGTCGGCGGCGTTCAGGATCAAGTTGATCATCACCTGCTGCAAGCGCTCGGCGTCACCGCTGATGTCCGGCAACTCGGGCTGCAGCTCCACCACCATCTCCACATTCGCGAGGTCGTGCTGCATGAGCTGCGCCGTGCGCCGGACGGCGTCGTTCAGGTTCATCGGCACGAAGGTGCCGCGAAACGGACGTGCGTAGTCGAGGAACTCGGTGACGACGACGTTGAGCCGGTTGACCTCATCGATGATGATCTGCATCAGCTCGCCGTCGTCGCCACCGATGCGCTTGGGGTCGAGCTCTTGCGCTGCGCCCTTGATGGCCGCCAGCGGGTTTCTGATCTCGTGCGCCAAGCCGGCCGACATCTCGCCCAGCGCCGCCAGGCGATCGCGCTCGCGCAAGACGCCGAACAGGCGCGAGTTCTCGATGGTGATGGCGAGCTGGTCGGCCACCTCGATGAGGGCCGCGATCTCATCGGAGGCGAAGGCGTCGGCCAGGCGCTCGTCGCGCAAGCACAACAGGCCAGCCACGCCGCCCTGTGCTCGCAGCGGCACCACGAGGTCGGCGAACAGCGCGTCGAGGCCGCGCACCAGCGCTTCGTCTTGCGTGGTGGGCGCCGGCCGGGGCTGGTCGCCGGTGAGCGTCTCCTTGGCCTTCTGCGGCTCCACCAGGCGCCGCGCGATGGCCTCGCGCAGCACCGGCGTCTGGCTCTTCAGCAGGTAGGCGAACAGCCCCGGGTGCGTCTTCGCGTCGAGCAGCTTGGCGGGCGGCGGGCCGCGGTGGCCCTGCAGGATGAAGCTCATGCCGTCGCGCTCGAGCAGCCACACGCTCGCGTGCGTGGCGCGCTTCGAGTCGTAGATCTCGTCGAGCACCGTGTTGAGCGCCGCGGGAAGCTCGATGACCGTTTGCAGGTCGCGCACCAGGCGCCGCAGGCCGCGCGCGAAGGTGAGCTGCTCGCGAAAGAAGATGCGCGCGGCCGCCTCCTCGAGGGCAGCCTTGGCGGGCTCGAACAAGATGAGGATGAGCGAGCTGGCCACCATGGTGGTGGAGAGGAACAAGCCGCGGCGGTCACCGATGGCGACGTTGAGGGCGCCGTACACCAGCGCCAGCAAGAGCGCGAGCGTGCCGAACACCAGCGCCTTGCCGAGCAGCTCGTGCAAGTCGAGCAGGCGGCTCTTCAAGAGCGCCTGCGAGATGAAGTAGAGGTAGACGGCGACGACGATGCCGCCGATGGCTGGCGCGCCCACGCCAACGGCCGAGAGCACGTCGAGCTGGCTGGCCAAGAGCGCCACTAGGCCACCGATGCCGAGGTAGCGAAGGCGGGTGCGCTCGGCCTGGCTATCGACCCGCGCGGCGCGCGCGAGCACCGCGCGCACGCGCACGGCCAGCGTCACCACCACCAGCGCCACCGCCGGGCCCGCCAGCCACGGCTCGCGCACCCACGGTGTCAGCCCGAGCAGCACCACCAGCCCGCCGACGGTGACGGGCACTCGGCGACGTCGACGCGCCACACCCGAGATCTCGCCGAGGATGGCGTCGAAGAAGACGCTGGCCGTGACGACGATGAAGCCGCCGGCGACCATGCGCGCCGACAGCAGCACCAGGCGATCGCCGGCGATGGCTGAGCCGAGCACGCCCGTGTAGTAGGCGGCCACGCTCGCCGCCATGGCCGCGAAGCGCACCGTCAGCGGACGCCGGGTGCGCAACAGCAGCGCGACGGTGGTCGCGACCGCGACGATGACGGCGACGAGCGCCGACTGTGATGCGAGCGTGTCGAGCACGGGCCGCCGAGGAATGGCACGCCGCGGCGCGGGAGGGTAGGATGGACCCGGAGGTCGCCAAGCACGGTGGGATAGACGCGCCGGTTTGGCTACACGGGATGGGCAGATGATTGTCGTGACGCGGCCAGTGGCGATCCCATGACGGCAATGATGGCCCTGCTGACTCGCACGTCGAGTCGACCGCCGCCCCGCGGTCTTGACGCGCGCGTGCTGGTGCTCAACCGCGTCTTCCAGCCGGTGGCGGTCACGCGCGCGCAGCGCGCCTTCGGGCTGTTGTTCTCGGGCGCCGCCCGCGCCATCGACGAGCAGTTCCGCACCTTTGACTTCGAGAGCTGGGCCGAGCTGTCGGCCGAGCTCGGCGGCGGCCATGACCTCGACGTCATTCGCACGCCGCGGCTGGTCTTGAAGGTCCCGCGCGTCATCGTGCTGCAGGCCTACGATCGCCTGCCACGCACCCATGTGCGCTTCTCGCGCCAGAACATCTACCTGCGCGACGGCTTCACCTGCCAGTACTGCGGCAAGGTGCTGCCGCGCAGCCAGCTCAACCTCGACCACGTCGTGCCGCGCTCGCGTGGCGGCCGCACGAGCTGGGAGAACGTGGTGTGCTCCTGCGTGCGCTGCAACCTCGTGAAGGGCGGGCGCTCGCCAGAGCAGGCGGGCATGCGCCTGCTCAAGCACCCGGCCAAGCCCTCGTGGTCGTCGTTGACGCCGACCTTCGCGCGCGTGCCCTACAAGGAGTGGCTGCCCTTCGTCGATCCGGTGACGGCGTCGTACTGGAACACCGAGCTGGTCGACGACGACGAAGAGTGAGCGCCGGACGTCCGATCCCTGGGCACGCTCGCTTTGGTGATCGGCGTCGCCACCCGTCGTAGACTGGGGCCATGGCAGGCGCGAGCACATCACCACAGATCGTCGCGGTCGGCGGCGGCAAGGGTGGCGTGGGCAAGACCTTGCTCGCGTCCAACCTCGCGCTCGCGCTCGCCGACCGTGGCCAGCGCGTGCTCTTGGTCGATGCCGATCTCGGCTCGGCCAACGCGCACACGGTGCTCGGCGTGCCGGCGCCGCTCACGACCTTGTCGGACTTCCTCGAGCGCAAGGCCGACCTGGCTGCGCTGGCGGTATCGACACCCTACGCCAACCTGCGCTTCGTCTCTGGCGCCCTCGACGACGTGGGCGCCGCCAATCCACAGCACCAATCGAAGATGCGCTTGCTGCGCAAGCTCTCGGGCTTCGACACGGACTACCTGGTGCTCGACCTCGGCGCGGGCACGGGCTTCAACACGCTCGACTTCTTCTTGATCGCGTCCTGCGGCATTCTCGTGGTGCTGCCGGAGCCGACCAGCGTGGAGAACGCTTACCGCTTCCTGAAGGCCGCCTTCTTCCGTCGCCTGGCGGTGGTCGAGAAGGCGTTCGGCATCAAGGATCTCGTCGACGAGGCGCGCGCGCAGAAGAACCGATTCAACATCCGTACGCCCGCCGATCTGCTGCGCGCGGTCGCCGAGCGCGACCCGGAGGTGGGCGCGCAGGTCCAGGAGCAGATGGCGCGTTTCCGTCCGCGCTTGGTGTTGAACCAGGCGCGCGCCGATGACGGCGTCGACGATGTCCACATCGCGAACGACATGGCCAGCGCATGCCGCCGCTTCCTCGGCGTCAACCTCGAGGTCTTGGGGACCATCCCCGAAGACGACGCGGTGCGACGCGCGGTGCGCATGCGGCAGCCGTTGCGCACCGCGGCACCGGACAGCCGCGCCAAGCGCGCCGTCGACGAGCTCTCCGATCGTGTGTTGCGCCTCGAGACGCCTGCGGAGCAAGCCGCGTGACCGCCACCGAGAGCCAGGGGCGCGATCCTGCCGCCGACTCCGTCGAGCGGCGCATCGCGGACGGGCCGCGCGGTGGCGCCAGGACCTGGTTCGACGTGCTCGAGGTCGGTGGCGACGTGTCGCCGGCGGACCTGACCAAGGCCTACGAGCGCGCGCTGTCGCTCGTCGAGGGGCGCTCCATCGGCGGCTACCTCATGCTCGATCCGATGGCGGCCGAGAGCGCCCGTGCAGACGTCGAGGCGGCGTACGCGGTGCTCAGCGACCCCGAGCGCCGCCGTGCCTATCAGGAGCGCTTGGCCGCCAACGGCGAGGCGCCGCCGACCGGCGGCACTGCCGCGAGCGCACCTGCGGGCGGCGCGCCAGACGCCGCGGCGACGGAGCGCAGCAGCGGTCCCATCGCGGGCTGGTCGGCCGAGGGCGAGCCCGTGAGCGGCGAGGCCACAGCCGAGGCGCGCGCGATCCTCGGCCTCCCCGAGGGCGACGCCAGCGCGGAGGAGCGCCGTTCGTCGCAGCTCAAGTTCCTCGCGCCCGACGGCAACGCCGCAGCGCCGCCGCGCACGGAGACGCCGCGCCCGGGGTCCCTCGACATCCGCTTCGCCGCGCCCTCCACCGATTCGGGGCCGTCGGCGGCCATGCCGGCGTCCCCGCCGTTGGCGCCGCCGGTGCGCGAGGTCGCCGAGACCGCGCCCTCCAGCGCCACCGGCTCGACCCCGCCAGCGGCGGCCGTCCCCGATGACCCCGCTCGGCCCCTGGAGCTACCCGAAGAGATCACGGGTGCCTTGGTGCGCGAGCTGCGAATGGCGCGCGGCCTGTCGATCGACGAGATGTCGCAGCAGACCAAGGTCCGGCGCGGCGTTTTGCAGGCCATCGAGGAGCAGGACCTGCCCAACCTGCCGGCGCGGGTGTACCTGCGCGGCTTCCTCACGCAGGTCGGTCGTGTCCTCAAGGTGGACCGCAACCGGCTGGCCGAGGGATACGTGAAGACCGTCGAGAGGTTGCAGCGCGGTTGAGCGCGCGAGGAGCAAGGAATGGCAGCGCCCATTGATACCCCGGAACGAGCGATTCGCTTGGCGCGCACCATCGCGTCGGACATCTCGCTCTACAACGAGGAGAAGATCGTCCGCGGCATCACCGAGGATCGTCTGTTTCAGGCGCTGTCCGAGGAGCTCGAGGAGGGCCGCGAGCTGTACCGCGCACGCGTCGCACCGGAGCTGTACGAGCGCACCAACTTCTTTGATCGCGCCATCGTCGACATCATCTTGAAGTCGAAGGCGCACGTGAAATCGCGCATCTGGTGATCCCGCGTGGTCGAGACGCCGGTCGACGACGAACCGCTCGAGGATGCCGGCGACGATGACGCTGACGAGGCGATCGTGACCGCGCTGACCGCGCCCGACGTCGCCAGCGGCCGCCGACTCGACGCCTGGCTCGCGGATGCGGTCTTGTTGTCGCGCTCGCGCTGCCAACAGCTCATCGACGACGGCGATGTAAGCATCGGCGGCGCGCGCGTGCGCGGCAGCATGCGCCTCGTGGGTGGTGAAAAGGTCGTGGTGCGCGTGCCACCGCCACAACGCACCGAGCTGGTGCCGCAAGACCTGCCGCTCACGGTGCTGTTCGAGGACGACGACGTGCTGGTCATCGACAAGGTCGCGGGCATGGCCGTGCACCCTGGCGCGGGGATCGTCGACGGCACGGTCGCGAACGCGGTGCTCCACCGCTGTCCCGGTGTGGCCATCTCGGGCGAGCAGCGCCCGGGCATCGTGCACCGCCTCGACAAAGACACCTCGGGCGTGCTCGTCATCGCAAAACACGACCAAGCCCATCAGGCGCTGACGCGCGCCTTCGCCGCGCGCGTCGTCGACAAACGTTACGCCGCGTTCTGCTTGGGCGCGCTGGCTACGTCGCGCGTCGAGTGGATCACGGGGCACCGACGTGCCGACGGCGATCGCCGCCGCTTCACCACGCGCCTGCCGCCGCCGGCGCGCGAGGGCGGCACGGTGCGGCGCGCCCACACGGTGGCGCACACGTCGGCGGTGGGCGGCGGCGCCTCCGCGCTCGACGTGGAGCTGTTCACCGGGCGCACGCACCAGATCCGCGCGCACCTGGCCGACAGCGGTCACCCGCTGCTGCAAGACGAGCTCTACGGAGGCGGGCGCGCACACAAGCGGCTGCCGCCGGGGCCCGTGCGCGACGCCACCGCGCAGCTCGGGCGCCAGGCGCTGCACGCGCGCCGCCTCGAGCTACCCCACCCGCGCACCGGTGCGCGCCTGGTGCTCGAGGCGCCGCTGCCCGCGGAGCTCGCCGCTGTCGATCGGGCGATTCGGGGGGCCGTGTGAGGCGCTGGCTCGCGCGCTTCATCGACGAGGCCTTCGCGCGCCCACCGGTGGAGCGCCCGCCCGCCCCCGCGCGCAGCCGCCTGCACGCACGCCGCGTCATGCTCGCTTCGCTCGCGCACCGCGGCATGTCGTTGGGCGCGCCGCTGTTACGGCGCGAGCAGGCGCTGTCGCGCGACGCGGGCGAGCTGGTGCCCCTGGTGCGCTGGCTCGCGGTGCTCGCCGACCACGTGGATCTCGTGGGGCACGTCATCGACGCACCCGAGCTGGCGCGCGCCGACGCGGCCACGCGCCGCGCGCGCGCCTTCTGCGCGGGGCTGGCGACCCTCTATGCCGGCGACGAGGAGGCGCAGATCCTGGGTGCGGGCCTGGTGCCCGCGCGCGCAGAAAAGGCGCTGTTCGGGATCGAGCGCGAGATCGAGAAGCGTCGCTACCTGCGCGGTAACCCCATCGTCGGCCTCTTGCTCAACCACGCCTTCCAATCCGTCGACGCGCGCGCCGTGGCCCTCGCGGCGCTCGACGCCTACGATGAGGTGCCGAAGAAGGGCAGCGCGGCGGCCGTGCAGCGCGCGGCCGCTACCGAGCGGCTCGCGATGATGGCCGCCATCGCGGGACTGTCGGAGTGGCGCGAGGTCATCGACCCCGATGTGGTGCGCTCGGCGTCGCTCTGGCAGGTGAAGGCGCTCGGGCTGCCGCGCGCAGAGACCGCGCGCCTTTTGGAACAGGCGAAATCGCCGGCCGATCTCTCGCGCCTGGTCACGCTGGTCCCGCCGGGCGCGCGCGGGCGCGTGTTCGCGCATACCGTGCTGGCCGCCGTCGTCGACGGCCGCGTCTCACCCGAGGAGCGCCAGTTCGTGCGCTCGCTCGGCGCTGCGCTCGCGCTGGAGGGCGCGCACCAACGACGCATCGAGCGACGCGTGGTCGCCTTCGTGCGCGCCCACAAACAGGAGCTCGATCCGCTGCACCACGCCGCCGGCTTCGCTGCAGCGTCTCCGCCCATCGCGGTGCGCGTGGCGCGCATCGTCTTCGAGAACATGGACGCGCTGTGGAAGGAGATTCGTGAGACCGGTGACCTCGCCTACCTGCTCGCCAAGCGGGCGGCTGGCAACCGGCTCACCAAAGAAGAGAACGCGCGCATGCGTGATCAGCTCGTCGACGTGGTGAAGGCGGTGCCGTCACTCGCGGTGTTCACCCTGCCGGGTGGCTTCGTGCTCCTGCCCATCGTGCTCAAGCTCCTGCCGTGGGACCTTCGGCCGTCGTCGTTTCGCGCCCCCGACGCGCGCTTCCACGCCTTCGCGCGCGGCCAGGCCGACGCCCTCACCGATGAGGACCTGCAAAAGGCCGAGGACGAGTTCCTCGAAGGTCTGTAGGATCCCGTCATGAGCGCCAAGAACGGCAAGAGCCCTGCGGTCACGCCCGAGCTTCTGCACCAGCTGCCGAAGACCGACCTGCACTGCCACCTCGACGGCAGCATGCGGCTCAGCACCATCCTCGAGCTGGCCGAGAAGCAGCGCGTCCGTCTCCCCGCCGACGACGCGCCGGGCCTCGCGCGCGCCATCCACCAGGGCGAGCGCTGTAAGGATCTGGTCGAGTATCTCAAGGCCTTCGACATCACCTGCAGCGTCTTGCAGACGGAGGACGCCCTCGAGCGCGCCGCCTACGAGCTGGCCGAAGACGCCGCGCGCGAGAACGTTTGGCACCTCGAGGTGCGCTACGCGCCCATCCTGCACACGCGCCGCGGCCTGTCGCTGGCGCGCATCAACGACGCGGTCATCTCGGGACTCAAACGTGCGGCGCGCCAGTACGACATCACGACCGGTGTCATTCTGTGCGGCATCCGCAACATGGACCCGCGCGACTCGTATCGCTTGGCGGAGCTCGCCGTCGCGTACAAAGGCAGGGGCGTGATGGCCTTCGACCTCGCGGGCGGCGAAGCCGGCAACCCGGCCAAGGACCACCAGGAGAGCTTCGCGCTCATCCTCGACAACAACATGAACACCACCGTGCACGCGGGCGAAGCCTACGGCCCCGCGAGCATCAAACAGGCGCTGCACTACTGCGGCGCGCACCGCATTGGCCACGGCACGCGCTTGGCCGAAGACGGCGACCTGCTCGCGTACGTGACCGACCGGCGCATCCCGCTCGAGGTGTGTCTGTCGTCGAACGAGCAGACCAGCGTGGTCGACGAGCTGTCGCGCCACCCCCTGCGCCTGTACTTCGACGTGGGCGTGCGCGTCAGCGTCAACACCGACAACCGGCTCATCACCGACACCACGGTGAGTAAGGAGCTGTGGCTTGCACACCAGCACCTCGGGTTCACCCTCGAGGAGCTGAAGGTGCTCATCGTGCAGGGCTTCAAGAGCGCGTTCTTGCCCTATCGAGAGAAGAGCGCGCTGATGCGGCGCGTGAATGATCAGCTGGCGGACCTGACGGGGTCACTGCCGCGCGGTGCCGTGCTGGCCCGCGAGGTGGACCGCGAAGACGTGGGGCACGCCTTTGATCCCCCGAGCGGGGAGTTCAAGATCGACACCGATCGGGTGTGAGGCGCCGATGCGAACCGCCTGCTGACGCTGGCACTCGCGCCCTGCAAGGCACAGGAGTCTCCCGCGATGCCTGGTGCCAAGGGAGCGCAGCTCCGTGTGCAGACCAGGCGGGTGGCCATCAATGATCCTGACCTCCGTTGTCGGCACAGGGCCAAGCGAGTGAGCGGCCGGTCGCGACGACCGCGTGGGCGCGTTCTCCATCGGACGGCATGCTGCTAGGGTCGCGCTATGCAAGGCACGCTCAAGGACCTGACCGCGAAAGTCCTTTCTCACGTTCGCGAGTGCGACGAGATCAGCGAAGCAACGCTCTGGGATCATCACGACGGAACGCTGGTCTGGCGCGCCAAGCGTTTCACCGGGACGCCCCACTTCTACACGGTCTATCGCTGGCGTGACTACTACTCGTATTCATTGCTCGCGCTGATTCTCCTCAAGGTAGAGCAGGGGGGCGTGCTCGAGCTCAACCCTGCGGCCATCGATGAGGCCAAGGCGCCAGGCTTCATGGTCTACGCGGGCGAGCGTTCACTCGACCTCGACATCTGGCAGATCGGGGGTCCGCACCGCTGTGGCTACGAGATTACCAAGGTCGACGACTACGCTAGCAGGATCGCGACCGCCCTGTGTGAAGACACCGCCGCGCTCGAGGGAAAGAACCCCGGTACGACCAACGTCGTGCTCTGTGGCGGCAAGGACAGTCTCAACCTCTTGCTCCTGCCATGGAAGCAGCCGCTGAAGGCGCTGAGCGCCTCGCCCAACTACCCCTTGGTGCGGGAGTTCGTGGCAAGAAACAAGCTTCCGATTGAGGTGCTTGAGCTCGGCGATCCCTTTGACGACCAACACCTGCGCCGGGAGGTCCTCGAATGCTGTGCCCGCACCGATCTCGTGCATTGGCGCTGGGGGGCAGACCTGGTGCGCGTGGCGCGTCAGCATGACGGGAACGTGGTGTTCTGGAAAGGACAGCTCGCGGACCTCTACACCACGAACAAGTGGAAGGCCTTCCACCATCCGCCAAACCTGTTCGAGGAATACGCGCGCAAGGTCTACAAACGATTGCCAGCTCCGTTCCTGGTGCGCCGTGAGGTGGGGCGTCTGCTCCAACCACGCGTGGTGCAAGCGACCTGGAGTCGCTGCGCCCACCTGCAGGGCTGTCACATGGCCTTCATACGTGCGCTGGCCGATGCCCTCGTGCTCTCTGCGTATCACGGGCCGCGAATGCTCGCGGTGTGGTCGAGCGCCGATCTCGGTTCGGTCGCACAGAAGGACATGCGGCACCTCATCGGTCGCCGTCTGCTTGGGCGCGAGGTGTGGTATCCGTCGGAGAATCCTGCGCCGCCGCCGTCGACGATTCGCTCCGGACTGTCACACCCGGCGCGCTTTCTCGATCTGGTGCGCTCAGAAGGACTGCCGCTCTCTGGCGGCGCGTAGTCGACGACCGACGACGCCTGCGGTGCGGGTGCGATCGAGCAGGTCGAGGGCCCGAAGAAACGCAGTCCTGCCTTCCCGCTCAACGCTGGAAGGCACCGATATCCATGGTCCCGGTCCGCGCCGCTCCGAGTGCATCCTCGAAGACTGGCAACGCAATCCCTTGGTCAATGGCCGTGGTGGCAGCCTCGGTGAGCGCGAAGGATCGAAGCAGCGGATCGGCTGCACCCGGATCGACGAACGCTGAGGCCGCGGCAGTGGCATTGGCGCCCGCCACACAAACGCCGGAGTCGTCGTCGAGCACGTTCACCGCCCCGGCATTGGGGTAGGCGATCAAGTTGTTCTGTACGATCGTGTCCGCGGCCTCGTCGTCAACCTCCACGCCGACCGCGCCGTTGGACAGGCCGCCCGGCGAATAGATGGTGTTGTTGAACACGCGATTGGCCAACGGGGTCCATTCGACGCCCCGGCGAGCGACCGAGATGCCCGTGAAACTACTGTCCGACCCTGTTCCGTCGATGATGTTGTTTCTGGCGGTGATGTACCGACCCTCAAACATCATGCCGACCTGCACGAGCGTGGTGCTCGCTTGGCCCCAGCCGGCCATGACGCGGTTGCGCTCGATGATGATGTCGCTCAAGCGTTCGTCCGCGGCACCATCTTGGGGGCCAATGGAGATTGGCCAAGGCCCCGAGGTGCCGATGCGGTTGTCCGACACCACGACGAACTGCGTCGGATGTGGCAGCCCGGACTGCCCGGTCTCGGCGCGGCTGCCGACGGTCGCGGCGCCAGGTCCATGCAGCTTCAGGGCATGTCGTCCATTGCTGTTGGCGATGCTCGATCCGGAGAGCATGTTGTGGCTGATGACGCCGCCGAACGCCAGCCACACGCGCGCGACGTGCGACTGGTCAACGTTTTGGATTCTGTTGCCGACCAGGGCCATCCAATCGGCCCCAACGTAGACGCCGTTGGACCCAATGTCCTGGATGTCATTCTCGACGACCGCATTCTCGAGCATAATGTCCGTGTCGCGCTCGCGCCAATTCGACCAGCCGATCGGTGCGCCAAATCCACGGGTCTTTACCCGCATCACGAGAAGGCGACGGATGTCGATGACGCCACCGACCGCCGCCGGAACGGCCTTGTCGCCGACGAAGCTCAGGTCGGTGACGCGCCAGTCGTGCGAGCGGTGGAGATGGATTGGTGCGGCGTCGGCGTTGTCGTTCGTGACGGTGATTTGCGGGGCATTGGAGCAGATCCCCATCGCGTCAGGCGACTGGCAGGCTCCAAATGCGCCAATGTGAACGGTCACGGTCTCCGGCGGATAGTTGGGGTACACGGTGTTCGGCACCGTCCAGCCCGCACCTCGCCGCAGCAACACTCGTTTGCCGGACCCGGTGTACTGCGGCAAGGTCATGAGGTCGCCCGTGGTCACGCGTGCCGCCCCAGCGGGGCAGCCGGCAAAGTCGTCGTTGGTGCTGAGGCACGTGGTGTTCGCCCCCCCAAATACGACGTTTGGATCGCTGACCTCGATGGTAAACGCTGCCGAATCTACGATGCCATCGGCATTTCGCACCACGAGCGTCGCGGTAAAGGTCCCCGCTGCTTCGTACACGTGGAAGCTCACCGGTCCCTTGGCGCCGTTCTTTGACAGTCCTGTTGTGCTCCAGGTCGCACCGGCACCATCACCAAAATCCCAGGCGTACTCCTGATCGTGAAAGAGACGTTGGTCCGCGGTGCTGCCAGAGAAGCCAGCGCTAAAAAAGACCGCGAGCGGCGCGACGCCGCTCGAGCGGCTGGGCCCACGTGGGATGGCGAAGCTTTGCTCCGGCCGAGTGCGACACGCGCCGTTCGTGGCTGTCGTGTCGCAGAACTCAGTGTCCGCGCAGCCCTCGGCAACGGTGCAGACCGCGCAGGTGAGGGTTGCGTAGTCGCAGACCGGCAGGGCTCCGCTGCATGCTGGCAGACACTCACTTGGCGTCGATGCGTCGACCGGCGGACGCGGGTTCACTGGGGCCACGGTCGAGACTATCTTGTTGGGCGTGTTGACTTTGGCCTGTGGCGAACACGACATGCCTTCCGCGCACGCCGCGAAGCACAGGACCACGAAGAGCTGCTTTGCGAGAGGTTTCATGGTGCCCTTCGCTCCTGCTGTCTCATGTCCGCGGGAGCCGGCGTCGCGGCCGAGGCTGGCATGCTTCTCCAGGGCTGCCAAGCGAGGCAGGACGGTCCGTGGTGGTTGTCCCGCACGCGTCGCAGGCGGCGGCCCACCAGGACCACGTGCCGCCGGTGCCTCCACACGAGATCCGGACGTGGGCCTCGAGCGTGCACGGGGTCGAGCATGTGGCAACCTCGTGGCGACCTTCGGTCGGAGCCGCAACGTGTTCGATCCTTCGTGGCGGGCGTCGACGTCGCCGGCCGCCACCAGCCGTCAGCGCGGCCTTGTCGCTCGCACCTGAGCCGCTGCGGGGGCGCGTCGCCGATGCACCTGCGGTCGGTCTGGTGTGCTCATGCCAGCCTCCGCAGCGCCTTGCGACACGGTTGCTCGAAGTAGACGTACGACACGCGCGCCAGCGCAACGACGCACCCGGCAAACAACAAGAAGAACGTGCCGTTTCGTGGCGTCGCGACATCGACGACCAGCAGGGCAACGAGAATAATCGGGAAATGGAGGAGGTAGATGCCGTAGGTGCTCTCGCCGAGCCACCGCGCCCTCCGCGCGAGGCTGGCGAGCCACGTGCTCTCTGCCGCAGCACATGCCATGAGCGTGCTGGCAAACCCAAAGAGCTGCCCGAGGCCGGGCTTCCCGGCGCCAGCAACGGCGGCGATGCCGAGCGCGATCAGCCCGGTGGTCGCAACGAACCTGCCGCGCTGCGTGAGCCGCATATGTAGTTGGTAGGTGAAAACGCCGAAAAAGAAATAAGCGCCGCACATTGCCGCGGCGTGCGTCACGCCCCCAGCCATCGCCGCGTAGCACAGCGCCGCGAAACCTGCAGATGACGGCGCGCCTAGACGCGCGATGACGGGGAGCAGCAGCCAATACCCGGCGTACACCAGCATCTCGACAGAGACGGACCAAACGGGTCCATTGAACGAGAAGCCGGTCTCAAAGCCCCAGCTCGAGGCGAACAGCAGGTGAAGTACGAAATGGTACGCATCGTTGTTGCCGTAGGCCTGGTGTGCTCCGCTGCGAACGGCGTGAAGCGCTTGCAGCCCGGCAACCAGCAACAGCGTCGCGAGGTGGAGCGGGTACAGCCGCGCGAGTCGGTTGACGACGAACGCGCGGGTCGTGATGGAGCGTGTGGGGTAGGCGTGGGCGAAGACGAATCCAGAGATCAACCAGAAATACGGCACAGCCCGATCGCCATATGCATAGAATGGCCAGAGCAATGACGAGAATGGAAAGAACGCTTTGTCGGGTGCCGCTGGCCCAGGTGCTGCAGCGGGTGCAAAAAAGAGCGTGAAATGCCAAGCGAGGACCGCCAGCGCGGCCACGCCGCGGGTCAGGTCGATGACGAAGTACTGGCGCCTCAGCTCGTCCTGTGCGTCCGCCTGCTTCCACAGTCCACGACGGATTCGAGCAAGCACGGGAGTGATCGATGGCGGCATGGTGGTGAACGTCTCAGGGGGCCGTCAAGGCGCTGCCAGGCCAGCTGCGTCGACCCAGTCTTCCTCAGTGCCGGAAGTGCCGTCGTCCCGTGAATACCATGGCGATCCCCGCCTGGTCGGCCGCAGCGATCACCTCCTCATCGCGCTTGGACCCGCCGGGCTGCGCCACCGCGGTGACCCCGGCGTCGATGCCCACCTGCAGCCCGTCGGCGAAGGGGAAGAACGCATCGGATCCGAGCGCCGCGCCGCGCACGTCATGCTTGTGCTCTGCGGCCTTCGCCACTGCGATCTTCGCCGAGTCCACGCGGCTCGTTTGACCGCCACCGGCCGCCAGCAACATGCCGTCCTTCACCAGCGTGATGGCGTTCGACTTCACCGGCGCGCACAGGCGAAACGCGAGGTCGAGCGACTCCCACTCGGCGTCTGTTGGGCCGCGCTTGGTGACCACCCGGCCGCCACGCACGTCGAGCGTGGGCCGATCGTGCTCTTGCACGAGCAGGCCGCCGGCGACGGATCGGAACGCGAGCCGGGGCAGGGGCGCCGTGGCGAGGTTCTCCACCTCGAGCAGCCGCAGGGCGCTCTTCTTGGCGAAGGCCGCGCGCGCGTCGGCCGAGAACGCCGGCGCCACGATGACCTCGAGGAACACCTCGGCCATGGCCGCCGCGGTGGCGCCGTCGACCTCGTGCGAGAAGGCCACGATGCCGCCAAAGGCGCTCACGGGATCGCCCGCCAGCGCACCCTTCCACGCGCTGAGCAGGTCGACACCGCGGGCGGCGCCGCAGGGCGTGTTGTGCTTGATGATGGCGGCGGCGGGCCCCTTGTTGCCCTCGGTGAGGCACTTGAGCGCGAACACCGCGGCGTCGGCGTCGAGCAGGTTGTTGTACGACAGCTCCTTGCCTTGCAGCGGCGTGGCGCCGGCGAGGTCGAGGGCGTCGCCGGGCGTGGTGTACACGGCGGCGAGCTGGTGCGGGTTCTCGCCGTAGCGCAGCGACGAGGTGCGCGAGCCCACCAGCGAGAGCACCGGCCCGAGCCCGGCCTTGACGCAGGGCTCGGCGTCGGCGCCGGCCTCTTGCTCCACCTTGAGCGCCAGGCGCGCCGCGATGGCGCCGTCGTACGCTGCGGTGCGCGCAAAGACCTTGAGCGCCCACTTGCGCCGCTCGGCCAGCGTGGTGCCGCCGGCCACGTCGAGCGCGGCGAGCAACTCCGAGTAATCGGCGGGATCGCACACCACGGCGACGGCGTCGTGGTTCTTGGCCGCTGAGCGCAGCATCGAGGGCCCGCCGATGTCGATGTTCTCGATCAGCTCGTCCCAGTGCGCGTCGGCCTGGCCCGCGATCTTCTCGAAGGGGTAGAGGTTCACCACGACGAGGTCGATGGGCACGATGCCGTGCGCCTCCATCTGCGCGAGGTGCTTGGGATCGTCGCGCCGGCCCAGGAGCCCACCGTGGATCTTCGGGTGTAGCGTCTTCACGCGACCGTCGAGCATCTCGGGGAAGCCCGTGAAGTCGGCCACCTCCCTCACGGTGCAGCCCGCTTCGCGCAGCGCCTTGGCGGTGCCTCCGGTGGAGAGGACCTCCACCTCACTGGCGGCGAGGGCGCGGCCGAGCTCGGCGAGGCCCGTCTTGTCGGAGACGGAGACGAGGGCGCGGCGGACGGGGACGACGTCGATGGCGGTCATGAGTGCGGGCTCGCAAGCACGGTGACAGGCGTCAACCCATGCGCGGCCGAATCCCGTTGCCCCCAGCTGACCCCGGCGCGAGCGTGGCGCCATGGACTGCCCGGACGGTCACGGAGCGCTGCGGACGACCGCGGCCGCTGCGCAGTGCGGGTCATGCGGTGGCCAGTTGACGCCGTGGGCGCAGCTCGAACAGCGCTGGCCTGCTGCCGCCGCGGCCTGCCAGGTAGAGCCCGACGGGAACGCGCCCCCCTACCGTCGTCCCCGGGCCTGCCCGGCGTGCTCGTCGACGATGACGCCGTGGCGTCTGGGCGCCGACCGGCACTGGCTCGACCGCTGCCCCTCCTGCGACGAGACCTGGGTCGAACGCATCGACGCAGCCGCGCTCGAGCGCGTGGGGCGTCAGGGGGCCGCGCGCGCCGTCTACCGCTCCCTCGGCGACGGCGAGAAAACCGCGCTCGTCCAAGACCTGGTCGCGCCAGAGCAGGAGCGCTCGCTCTCGCCCTTCCACAAGGCGCTCACCTTCGTCGGCATCCCGGTGGTGCTGGGCGTGAGCGGCGAGCGCCGCCCCCTCGCCACCTGGACCTTGGCTGCGCTCCTGGTGGCCTGCTCGCGTGTCTCGCCCGACACCGGCGCGTACGTCGTGGGCAGCTCGGGCCCGCTGGGGCTCGTGTCTGCCGGCGTCGTGCACTTCGGCGCCTGGCACCTGCTCGGCAACGTGGCCTTCTTGCTCTCCTTTGGCGACGCCCTCGAGCAGCGCCTGGCGCGCCCCTGGTACGTGGCGGCGTTCCTGGCCGCCGCCGTGCTCAGCACCGGCGCGCAGGCCTTGGTCACGCCCGATGGCGTCGCCATCGCCGGCGCGTCCGGCGCCGTCGCCGCGGTGATAGGCGCGGGCGCCGTGCTGCAGCCGCGCGCGCGCGTGGCCTTTCGCCCGGTCCTCTGGGTCGGCCTGCAGGTCCCCATCAGGTTCTTCGCCGCCGGCTGGTTCCTGTGGCAGGCGCTGATGTGGCTCGCTGGCGCGCAGGGCGTGGGGTGGGCCGCGCACCTGAGCGGCGTGATGATGGGTGCCGGGCTCGGGGCGGTGTTGCGCAGGGCGAACCGCTAGAGAGCTGATTCGGCTACATCGCCTGCTGCGCGCGAGCCGGTGGTGCGACGGCGGCGTCGCGTGCTCGGCACGTGGCTACGGCCACGCGCCTGCGCGTCTCCTTGCCCTCGCACCACCGGCTCCCGCTCGCGACGGCGCTGC
>JADZDP010000076.1 GCA_020850995.1 Deltaproteobacteria bacterium | reverse complement strand
CGCGTCCTCGGTCCGTGGCGACGGCCACGGCCCTGCGGGGCTCCTTGCCATCGACGCGCCTCGCTCGCGATCACCGATCGACTTGTCCGTTCGCGGGCCCTTAGCGCTGATCCAGAGGCGCCCCACGCGCCGCGCACTCGGCGCCGTGCAGCTTCGCGAGCGCGCTTGCGCCCACGCGGCAGAAGGGCGCGGGCCGGCCCGCCACGCGCACCACCAGCGCCACCGCTTCCGTCGGCATCTCGGGCAAGCTCAGCTCGCAGCTCCCGTCGCTGCGGGGGTCGACGCTGACGCTGGCGAGCACCGCGCCCTCGTCGCTCACGGCCTCCACTGCCACCGACCCCGTGGGCGAGCGAAAGGAACGCACGAGCGCGACGAGCTCAGCGACCCGCGCCTTGAGGTCGGGGTGCGCGGGCATGGCCGAGCTCTTCTTGACCACAAAGCCCCCCTCAACGATGGCGCGCGCGAGCTCCTCGTCCGTCACCTCCTCTTGCC
Organism: Deltaproteobacteria bacterium; assembly: GCA_020850995.1. GTDB lineage: Bacteria > Myxococcota > UBA727 > UBA727 > VGSZ01 > JACOUT01. Next base: position 16,643 of record JADZDP010000076.1, on the reverse strand, counting down.
AGAAGGCGTCGGAGAAGCGGCGCGGCTTGACCATGAGCCCCTGGGCCACGGGCCCGTCGCCATGCCCGCCATGGCCGTGGCACGACGCGCAGCGGGCGCCATAGAGCGCCACCGCCTCCGCGCTGGGTCGCGCCGCGATCGGCGCGGCGGCCGGCGGGCAGCGCACGCGCACCTGCAGAGGAGGCGGAGCGGCCCCGACGGGTGCGGCCCCAACGAGGAACACCGCGAGCACGACAGCTCCCACCGCTGCTTGCATTCGCACAGCCTACCGCGGGAAAAGGTCCGCTTTCACTCCCTGGAGGGGTCCTCATGCGTTCGATCGCTTCGTCCGTGCTCCTTGCAAGCGCCCTTGCCGCTGGCTGCGGCCCCAAGGTCTTCCCCCTCGCCAGCACCGGCATCATCGCCGCCAAGGACGACGCGGAGCTGGTGGCGCGCGGCGAGTACCTGTTCCACGGCGCGGGCGCATGTTCCGGCTGCCACACGACCATCGAGCAGGGCGTGGCCATCAAGGCCGGCGACCGCCCCGCGCCCTCGGGCGGGCACGTGTGGAAGATGGGGCCGCTCGGCACGCTCTATTCGCCGAACATCACCCAAGACGCGAAGACCGGCGTCGGCGCGTGGGCGGACGACGATCTCGCGCGCATGATCAAGCACGGCCAACGCCCCGACGGCACCGCAGGCGTCTTCATGGTGTTCGCCGTCGGCCACATCGCCGACGACGACGTGCGCGCGCTGGTCTCGTACATGCGCACCATCGCGCCGGTCGCGAACGAGGTGCCCAGGCACGACATCGGCCTCCTCGGCAAGATGGTGCTCGGCGGCATCGAGCCGCGCAGCTACGACGGCAAGGCCGCGCCGCCGCCGGTGGGTCCCACCGTCGAGCGCGGCCGCTACCTCGCGTGGGGCCCCTGCGACTGCCGCGGCTGCCACTCCGAGGCCGACGGCTTCGCCGTGAAGGCGGGCCGCGAGTTCGTCGGCGCCGACGCGCCCATGGAGAGCGAGATCGAGGGCGACACCAACAAGTACCTGGCGCCGAACCTCACGCCCGATCCCTCGGGCATCGCCGGCAAGTGGACCGAGGAGCAGTTCCTGCAGCGCTTCAAGGAGGGCCGCACGCAGAAAGGCTCGCCCATGCCCTGGGGCAACTTCCAGAACCTGCAGGAGGACGACGTGAAGGCGCTGTGGGCGTACCTCAAGACCCTGCCGCCCACCAAGAAGGACTTCCCACTGACGGTGATCCCGAAGAAGTAGCCATCCGTCTGCGAGCACAGCGCGCGGTTGTTCTGCTCCGCCTGATTGCACACGCTGTCGGTGCAGGGGTTTCCGCCTGCCACCCTCGCGAGGGGCATCGAGCTTGCGCCGCTCACGACGACGGCGAGCCGGCGACAGCGGGCGCGCAGACTCGTGGGATCGGGCGTGCAGCCGGCCGCGACCAGCGCAAGCCAATGGCGGCGGTTGGGTGGACCAAAGGCCGGCAGGCTCAACCCTGATCCTGCGCTGCGGTGCCGCCGCCGCCGCGGTGGGCAGGTGCGGAGCGGCTCGCTTGAGCGCGGCCGGCCTCAAGGACCTCGGGGGCGCTGCAGCTTCTCGATCTCCATGTCGGCCGACACAGAATCGCGTCGAAAGAGCAAGCCCGCGAGGCCCGCGCTCAGGAGCCCGGCAATGGTCAGGCCAAAGGGCACGCGGCCAACGCTCGCTCGAAGCAGCAAGTACCCGAGGAGTGGCGCGGCCACGATGGCGAACTTCGTGAGGTTCGCCATCAGCGTGGCACCCGCCTCCAGACCGCCCCCTACTTGTTTGGCACCGCAGCGTGCACACCAGGGGCGCTTGTTGATGCGGTAGTAATCAGCCCCCGGCGCAATAGGTGCGTTGCAGTCCAAGCACTTGATGTCTTGTTCGGGCATCTCTCCTCCCAGAGCCACAATCCTCTACTGAACGATGCTTCAAGGCCAAGGCGCGAGCGGTCGATAGCGCGTGGGTATCTCGGGGACCGTGCCCTGCTCCGACCTGACCTGCGCGACGAGAAGTCCGGAGTCGGCAGTTGGTCGGACGAGGAGCTCGCGCGCTTGCTCAAGGACGGCCAACACCTCTCCGCTACCGCCGGAGCATGCATGATGGCGGTGGCGGCGGAGGCGACGCGCTTGCGACGCGCACTGCGCGTGCAGTGCTGCGCGTGCAGTGCTGCGCGTGCAGTGCTGCGCGTGCTGTGCTGCGCGTGCTGTGCTGCGCGTGCTGTGCTGCGCGTGCTGTGCTGCGAACGGCACCGGAGGCGCAGCGCCGACGACGCGCGCGTGCGCCTTGATGCCGGAGCGCCGCCCGGCGTGCGCGTCCCCGGGTCGCCCTGATCGCGCGCTTCGCGTGCGCACATGTCGCACCTCCATGCAACCAGCGCAGGTCAAGGCGCCGCAGCCACTGTCTCGTGATCGGTTCCGAGTCCGACCGCACGGTACCCTTTCACGCCATGAGACTCTCCGTCGCGCTCGCCACGATCGCGCTGCTCGCCTGCACGCCGCCGCCCACGCCGCCGCCCGCGCCCGCGGTGCAAGACATCGGGCCCGACGGCGGTCGCATCGTCTCGCCCGACGGGCGCTTCTCGCTCGACGTGCCGGCGCAGGCCCTCGCGAGCACGCTCAGCTTCCAGATCGCCATCGTCGACGACCCCCTCGGCGAGGCCCTCGGCGCCGTCTACGAGGTCACGCCATCGGGCACGCAGTTCCTCGTCCCCGCGCGCGCCACCATCCAGGTCGGCGCCGAGGCCGACGCCATCGCGTTCACCGCGCTCGTGCTCGCCACCGTCGAGAACCAGCGCTTCGTCGAGCTCGAAGCCGTGGCCGGCGACCCAGCGGCGCGCCTCCTCAGCGGCGACGTACACCACCTCTCGCTCTTCGCCCTGGTCACCGACGAGGTGGCCATCAATCCGGGCGAGGGCGAAGGCGAGGGAGAAGAAGGTGAGGGTGAGGGTGAAGGCGAGGGTGAAGGTGAAGGCGAGGGCGAAGGCGAAGGCGAAGGTGAGGGTGAAGGCGAAGGCGAGAGCTGCGGCGACGGCCTGTGCACGGGCGCGGAGCTGTGCAGCTCCTGCCCGGCCGACTGTCCCTGCCTCGACACGGACGGCGACGGCATCGTCGACGACGTCGACACCTGCCCCCATGAGCCGGACCCGGCTCAGGTCGACACCGACAACGACGGCGCCGGCGACCTGTGCGACGGCAACCCCTCGGGCGCGTGGCCGCGCGGGCGCATGACGGGCTACGTGCCGCCGACCTCCCAGACGCTGCACCCGGGCTATCGCGTCTTGCCGCTCGGCACCGGGCCCATCCCGGTGCAGACCGGCTGGGGCGTGCAGTGGCCCTGCGACAGCGACGTGCCCGGCTGCGCCGTGCCTTGCGCGCTGCGCTTCGATGGCACCGTGCAGAGCTACGCCACCGTCGACGACGAGGGCTCGCTGGTGCTCTTGGTGGAGCGCAACGACGAGACCATCCACCTGGTGCGCGTGCAGACCAACAACCAGCTCGCCATCGAGCAAGACCGGACGCTCGACCTGGCGGCCGAGATCGATCGCCTCTACCCGAGCTTCGCCCCCGCCTTCACCGAGGTCCACGTCGACGACCTGCTGCTGCTCGAGGCCGAGCGGCCGAGCACCGGCCTACAGCGCTACGCCGTCGCCCTGGTCACCGTGTACCTGCAAAACGCCCTGGACGTGAGCTACGACCAGGTGCGCTACGCCTCCTTCCTCTACGGCGTCGACGTAGAGACCTTGAGCTGGCGCTTCACCGCCGCGCTCACCGATGCGCCCATCCTCACGCGCGCGTCCGTGCAGAGCGGACCGCCGCTGAGCATGGAGATCGGCGGCACATCTGCGCGCGCCACCAGCGACGGGCGGGTGTTCGCGCTCATCCCCGGCTTCAAGCGCCCGCCGCCGGCGTTCAACGAGCCCCCCGACGACACGCCCGACGACCGCCTGCGCGTCCTCTACGGGCTCCCCGACGATCTCACCACCGCGGTGTTGTCCCAGTTCGATTTGAGGGTGTCGCTCACGGCCGAGCCGAAAGAGAGGAACGCCATCCCGGTCTACGACGGCAACACCTGGGTGTGCGACGAGGCCAAGCGCAGCGACGGCGTGTGCTCGTGCGGCTGTGGCGCCGACGATCCGGCCTGCGGCTTCGGCTACGACTACCGAGACTGCCGCGATCTGCCCGAGTGCCCCACCGCGCTGCCGCTGCCCGATAACCCGACCCGCTGCGACGCCGCCGCCGCCGGATGGAAGCACGACTCGTTTCAGCCCAGCTTCGTCGACGTGGACTCGAGCGGCTATTTGTACGTGCTCGGCTACGACGTGGCGCTGGCCTGCAACGCGCAGGTCGCTGAGTCCTTCGGCGCGCTGCGCGTCTACGACCGTCGTGAACGACTGGTGCACGAGCTCGACGTGGACGCCGACGTGCGCGAGCCGAAGAACCTGTTCTTCGTCGACGAGGACCTGCGCAGCGGCGGCACGCGCCGCACAGCCTCGGTGACCGGCCTGGCCTGGGACGCCGAGTGCTTGAACGACAAGCGCTACTTCTTCCTCGATCCGCTGCACCCGGACTGCCCCGACCCGGCCTCGTGCCGGAACTGCGAGGGCTTCATCGACCTCACCTGCCGCTTGTCGAACGACCTGTTCATCTTCACGCAGTCGACGGAGCTGCTCTCGCGCTACCTCTTCGAAGAGGCCACGCCCGGCGAGCTCTCTTTCCAAGAGGCGCGCACCCTGTACTTCCCGGCGGTGCGGCAGACCGGCGTGTCCGACGGCCCCATGGTGTCGAGCGACGGGCGCGGCCACCTCACGCGCCTGACCGCTATCGTCGACGAGACCGGTGCCCTGGTGGCGGATTTGCCGGAGCTGCCGCTGCTGTTCGCCGACCCTCCCTCCTTCAGCCTCGGTGCCTACCTGTTCCAGAAGAACGAGTACGGTGACGCTCGCTTCGTCGCCACCGGCATCCCCGACGACTACCCCACCTTCGAGAGCCAGGTCGTGGTGGGCCAGGTTGGCGGCAACCCCTGGAGCGTGCAGACGCGCGCGGCCGGCGGCTCGGATCGCGGCGGCAGCGCCTCCGGCATCGAGATGGACTCCTTCGTCTTGCCGACCCCACAGGGCAATTTGCTGCTCATCGAGCCCTGGCTCGGCTCCATCCGCCTCTTGGTCCCCGACGAGGACGGCTACCACGACGGCGCCGACCTCGAGGGCGTCGCGGCCCGCTTCGAGGCGCCGCACGTGGCCCCCTGCCCGGTGGGCTCGCCCTTCTGCGACAGGCTCTCGCTCGGCCTCGTCGAGCTCACCGAGTCGCACCTGGAGCAGTCGCCGCCCGCCGACGTGGCGTGGCCCGCGAGCTCCTACGGCAGCGGCTGGGTCGGCTGCACGCTCTCGACGAACGGCGTGCCGAACCCCGCCTGCACCGTCGAGGAGCTGCTCGACCTGTGGGAGGCCTGGCGCAGCGTGAGCTCGTTCATGCGAAACCGCTCCGGCGCCACCGTCGAGGCGCAGTGCTCTGCGCCGCACGTGGTGAAGCAGGTGCGCACCCAACAGGTCGACATGTTCACCACTGTCACCGAGATGCGCCTGCGCTGCGGGGCATGGGACGAGCTGTACACGCCGGGCCCCGCCGACGGCGCGCTCGGCTCCGTCGACGACGTGCTCTCGGTGATGGACATCCCCGAGGAGGGCTGCGCGGTGCGCTCGCGGCCCACGCCGTTGCGCCGCATCATCGTCGATGCCCCGCCCCTCGACGTCGACGTCGTGGGGCCCGACGGCCCAGGCGATACGGCGCTCGAGCCCGGCCAGGCGGCCTCGCTCATTGTGCCCGTCTCCGTCGGCAGCGCCGAGGTGCGCATCGAGGGCGGTCGCGCCGTCTTGGACGACGGCGAGCAAGCGGTGGTGGTGCCCGGGGGCGGCGTGGTGGAGGTGTCGCCCACCGCCCAGGGCACCGTTGTCGTTGTGGTCAGCGCCGTCAGCGCCGACGGCTCGCCAGGCGCCTCGGTGGTGGTGGTCATCACCGTCAGCGGAGCGGTGGCGTGCGGCGAGGTGAGCGAGGGCGGCCCCTTCAGCTCCTGTGCCGTGCTGCCGCCAAGCCAGGTGGCCACCGCGCAGAGCCAAGAGAGCCGCCTGTCGCCGGCCCGCTTCGGCGACGTGTCGCTGCACGACCTGTCGCTGGTCTTGGAGGAGACCGACCACGCGCTGCCCGCGGTGGCCATGCCGCTCGCGCTCACGCGCACCTGGCGGGGCAACGCCGTGCCCGATCGCGGCGGCATCCTCGGCGGCTGGTCCTTCGGCTGGGACCGCCGCCTGGTGCCCATCGACGACGAGGAGCTGGCCGGTCGGCCCCCCGAGCAGTGCCGCGACGAGCCCCCGTCGGGCGACACCGGGCCCGAGCATCTGGCTCTCTTCGACGGTTCAGGTCGCGTCGATGTGTTCCGTCACCCCGGCACCGCCACCACGGGGGCGCAGTCCTTGTACCTGTGGGACTCGTTCGCCATGGCCACCAAGCTCGCCGCCTTCGACGCCGAGGTGGTGGAGTACACGCGGCCGGCGGGCCGCTTCGAGCGCCTGCGCCGCTACACGCTGGTGCTCGAGGACGGCGAGGAGCCCTGGCAGGTGCACCCCTTCTTCGCCGGCGGCTCAGAGTCGGTGAGCGACGAGGACACGCGCTTCTACGAGCTGTTGGCGCCCTCGGGAGAGCGCAGCTACTTCAACTGTCGCGGCCAGCTCATCCGCGTGGTCGATCCGCGCCTGCACGAGATCGAGCTCGTCTACAACGGCCCCATGAACGCGCTCACCGGTGGCCGCGAGCTCACCGACATCATCGACGCCAACGGGCGGCACTGGCGCCTCACCTGGGCGGTGGCCGGGGGCGACGGCTTTCGCCGCATCCGCGCCATCCGCGATCCCTTCGGGCGCAACCTCATCTACAGCTATCAGCTCCAGGGCGGCGGCGCGCGCCTCGTCGAAGCACGGCGCCTCTTCGACATCGGCGACCCGGCGCACCACGTCGACGAGAGCCGCCGCTACCGCTACGACGACCGAGGGCGCTTGATCGAGGCGCGCGATCTCGACGGCTTTTTGCGCGCGAAGGTGAGCTACGCCAGCGACGGCACCGTGGAGCAGGTACTGCGTGGCCGCGACGGCGGCCCCACCGGCGATGCCGGCGTGAGCGACAGCGCGCTGGTGCAGTACGGCAAGCTCGGCGACGAGGTGGCGGTCACCACGGCGCGCGGGCGCACCGAGCTCTTGCGCGTGGCGCCGCTGCCGGGAAACGGCCCCTTCGTCGTCGTGGAGCACACCCAGACCGGCAAGCTCGCGGTGGGCGACCCCGGCGCCTTCAGCACCATCGACACCACCTTCACCACCGCCACGGTCCACGACGCTGACGGCTTGGTGCTGCGCACCACCTTCCCGAGCGGGCGCTACGAAGAGAGCCAGTACAACGACAAGGGAACGCGGGTGCAGCTCACGGAGTACCCCGCGCCACCGAGCGCCGACCCACCCAAGGTGAGCCGCTGGTTCGTCGAGGACGACTGCCAACAGGTGTTCTCGTCGTACACCCCCGGCGGCATCAACGTGATCACCACCTACGGGACCTTCGACCCCGCGGCGCCCGGCAAGAACTGCCTGCCGACCATCATTTCGCGGCCCGCGGTGCCGCAGCCCGGGGGGACCGCGGGCACCTTCCTCGAGCGCATCGAGTGGAATGAGACCGGGCGCATCCGCGGCACCATGAAGGCCTCGGAGGTGGTGAGCATCGATGGCACCCGCCGCATCGACTACACGCGCGCCGACAGCATGGACAGCAGTGAGCCGCAGTGGGTGACCGGCAAGTGGTCGGTGCCCGAGGCGGGCGTGGTGGTGAGCGTGACCACCAGCGGTGCACGCTCGGCCCTGTGCGACGACGACACCGCGGTGGAGCGACAGGAGACGCGCTACCTCGATGGCCGCGGCAACGTGCTGGAGCTGCACGTGGCGCGGCCGCCGCAGGCCGACCTGCGCTCTGACATGGTCTACGACGCCGCGGATCGCTTGGTGGAGCAGACGGACGATCCGGGCGGCTTGGCGCTGCGCACCGTGCGCCGCTACGACGGCGCCGGCCGCCTGCGCGAGGTCGAGCGTGACCTGCGCGACACCGGTCCCATGCCCTCCTTCGTCACCCACGAGGCAACGGCCAAGCACGTCGTCGAGACGGTGTACGACGCGCTCGGCCGGCCGCTCGCCACCATCGAGAGCGCCAGCGGCAGGGGCGGGCAGAAGGTCGAGCTCATCGGCTTCGACGCCGAGGGCAACGCGGTGACGCTGCTCGCGCCCGGCTCCGGCGCCAGCGACGTCGACGTGGCCGCGCTGGCCAGCGCGGCGCGGGCCGGCGGCGCGCCGCGCGCGTTGTTCTCGGCCAACGACCCAGCGCAAAAGGCCTTCGACCCGCGCTATGGCCCGGTGCTGGTGGCCACCACCCGCGTCGTCGACGGGACCGGCATGATCGTGGCGGAGACCTTGACGGACGGGCAGTCGGGGGCGGGAGCGTTCCTGCACCAGGTGCAGCGGCGCTACGCCTACAACCTCGAGCGCGACGTGGTGGCCCACGATCCCGGCCGCACCGATCGCGCCGGCGTCTATCACGCGTACAGCTACGACGGCTTCCGTCGACGTTTGACCACCACCAGCACCGACGCCTCCTGTGACGCAGGCGCCTATCTGCGTCGCGAGGAGCTCTCGGGCTACGACGCCGACGATCACCCGACGGAGCGCGTAGTGCGTGGGCCCGTGGGCTTCGGCGCAGCTGCGTGCGGGGCGCCAGCAGAGCTGTTGCGCGAGGAGCTGAGCTGGGACGCGCTCGGGCGCCTGTACGAGCGCGTCGAGCACGCGAGCCCGCTCCTCGACGGCAGCGAATCGCTCATGGACTCCCACAGCGAGCGGGTGCGCGCCACCACCACGCTGTGGGACGAGCAGGGCCGCCTCGTCGAGAAGGAGGTCGAGGACGGCATCACCCGCAACTACTACACGCCCTGGGGCGACTTGTGCGCCGCCGACGAGCTGGTGGTGCTGGACGGTGGCGGCGTGGCCCGCACCAAGCTCTCGCAGATGGTGGTCGACGGCGCGGGCGGCGTGCGCCTGCACCGCGACCGGCACGTGGGCGGCGGTGGGCGCCCCGACCTCGTGATCGAACGCAGCTTCGAGCTCGACGCGCTCGGGCGCATCGAGCGCGTCACCGACGGCGAGGGCCTGGTCACCGAGTTCGCGCGCGACGGCCTCGGGCGCGAGCGCGTGGTGAAGGAGCCGCGCGGCGTCAACCCCTACGCCGGTGGTGGCGACGATGGTGTGTTCCGCGTGGTCGACTGGGACGGCGCCGGCAACAAGGTCGCCGAGCGCTACCTCGCGCACAGCGGGTACCTCCGCGAGCGACGCGGCATGCTCTACCAGTACCGCCACACCACGCTCGTCACCCAGCAACGCGTCGACGGCGCCAGCGACCAGATCCGCGAGGAGACCGCCTTCGCCTCCGACCTGCTCGGCAAGACGGTGCGCACCTACCCGGCAGGGCGCACGGCGGCCACCGTGTTCCGCGAAGAGACCCACAACGAGGCGGGCTCCACCATCCACGACTCGCCTGTCGACGGCGCCAGTAAGACCACTACCTTCGACGGGCTCGATCGCCCGGTGCGCGTGGTGACCAGCGATCCCTCGGCGCAGCCGGGCTACCAAGAGAGCCCTGCGCTCACGCGCGACCTGCAGTACGACGGCCTCGGCAACCTCGGCTACGTGACGGAGGGCGGCAACGGGCTGCGCATCCGGCGCGACGGCTTCGGCAACGTCCTCGAGGAGGAGCAGCGCGGCAAGGTTGTGCGGGCCGGCTACAACAACCGTGGACAGCGCGTGCGCCTCTACTACCCGGGCGCGCCGCCCGACACCGAAGACGTGCAGCTCGAGGTCGATCCCTTCGGCCGCGTGCTGCAGGTGCGCTCCCAGCACCTGCGCGAGGTGTTCCAGGACCTGTTCGACATCACCTACGAGTACGTGGGTGACTACGTCGCCGATCGCGAGGTCGCGGCCGGCGGTCACGACGTCTTCACGGTGTATGACTACGACCGGCGCGGCGACGCCGTTGGCATCGACCACTACGTCGACGGCAGCACCGCTACCGAGCGCGTCTACACCAGCCGCCGCTACTTCTTCGGCACCGACGAGGTGGCGAGCAGCGAAGCGCCGGTGAAGGCGCAAGCGGTGCAATCAGACGCGCCAAGCCTCATCTCTCCCTACCTGCAGCCGGGCAGCACGAGCCGCCTGGTGCAGCCTGCCGGCGGGCCCACCACACCAGGCACCACCCTGTCGGTGTTCGCCGACAACCCGTGGCCCTCGAATGCCACCTTCTCCACGCTCTCGCCCCTCGGCGACGCCGATCGGGTGGAGCAGCTCTCGTACACGCCCTTCACCGGCGCGGCCAGCATCGACCTGCACGTGCAGCGGCGCGCGCCGCAGAGCGCCGTCGTCGAGAGCGAGGAGATCGTGAGCTTCAACGGCAAGTCTGGCGGCGGCCCCATCGACCAAGGTGAGGTCAAACAGTGGCGCGCGGTGTTCTACGAGTACCCGCCCGACGGGCCCGGCGCCGTCGACGGCGGCCGGCCCGTGCGCGTGCGTCACCTGTTGAACCACACGCCCGAGACCGCGCTCTCGACCTACCCGCTCCTGCCCTCGGAGCCCACGGGTCTTCCGTCGGAGCGCATCTATCAGGTGCACCACACCGGCGGCGGGCTGGTGCGCGCCCGCGGGCGGGACGTGAGCGACAGCGGCTACCTCGCCTCGGTGCCGCTCGATGAGTACCGCTACGACGCCTTCGATCGCTTGGTGCAGCTGCGCGATCGGCAGCTCGAGTACTGGCCCACGCCCACGCTGCAGCCGGACCGCCGCCTCAACCTCACCGAGGAGTACGACGGCCTCGACCGGCGCGTGCGCGAGAGCGGCCTCGCGCCCTCGGCCAGCGAGGGGCAGAGCGTGCTCGCCGCCGAGCGCGACCGCACCATCAGCTACTTCGGCTTCGAGCCCATCGAGGAGACGCTCTCTTTCCCCGGGGTCGAGCACACCGATCGCTACCTCTATGGCCCCGGACTGCAGCTCCCCTACCTCGACATGCACTACGGCGAGCACGTCGCGCTCGAGGGCGTGCACGGCAACTTCGTGGGCTTCTATCAAGTGAGCGGCAGCTTCGAGCCGGTCTCCTCGCAGAGCGCCGCCGGCACCGAGAACGCCATGAAGCCGCAACCCTACATCGAGCGCTCGTCGGTGGTGGCCACCCAGGTGTCCGCCGGCATCCTGTTCTCGGTGACGACCTTCTTCACGCTCACCACCGCGCCCGATCAGTCGCGCGTGCTCTACCGTACCTCGGCCATGGGCGAGCAGCAGCCCTTCCTGAAGGGGCTCAGCTACGCCTCGGGGCAGGGCTATCGCTTCGATCACAGCGAGCACCCCGAGCTGCAGCTCGAGCTCGTTCGGCTCACGCAGGTGTCGGCCACCGACGTGCTCCTGGCAGCCCTGCCCACCCTGATCAAGCTCGGCGCGCTGGCCTTCCCACAGAGCTGGTTCTTCTTCCTGCTCAACTGGGGCTTCGACTTCTACGAAGAGGCCAAGGGCGCCATCGAGAAGATCAAGAACCCGGTGTCGCTCTTGCCCTTCTACGACGAGGTGATGACCTTCAACGAGCTGCGCGAGGAGGGCTTCTCGCTCTCCAACGTGTTCAAGGCGGGCAAGGCCGTCATGTCGCTGCCGGGGACCTTGCGCAAGACGCTGGACTACCCTGGCAAGGCCGATCGCTTCCTGCTCGGCGAGGTCGTGGCCAAAGAGAGCGACCGAGACAAGAAGAAGCGAGAAAAGGACGAGGCAGACGAGAAAGACAAGGAATTCAATCTCAGCGGCGCGGACCACAACGGGCAGTTCGTGCTCGACAGCGTGCTCGAGGCCGCCAAGGCAAACAAGAAGGTGGCCGCCGCGCTCTTCGAGGACGAAGAGTTCCAGAAGCTCGGCGAGGGCCTGGTGTCGAGCGCCGTGGACAGGCTCAAGGCCGAGCTCTGGGACTCGCGCGACGTGGACCGTCGCGAGATCCTGCTCGAGAGCGCCGTCGGCTCCTCGCTCGGCGCGCGCCCCTGGGCCGAGACCACGGGTGCGCGCCTCGCACCGAGCGCGACGGGCGCGGGTCTCGCGCCGCTGCGCACCAGCGTGGTGCCGCTCTCGCGCGAGCATATGCGCCTCGTCGCCTCGGGCTATCGGCCAGCAGCCGCCGCCGGCCCCGTGGCGGGCACCGTGGGCGTACTGCTCGCGCCAGGTGCGCGCTGAGGTGCCACATCGAGCAAGCTCGCCCGCTCCTGTCGTCGTGGGGCCACGGCTCCACCTTTGGAAGGTCGCCTGGCGCCAGCGCCCTTCCTCCGCTTGCGTTCGCTGCGCTCGTGGCGAACGGTCGTGCGCTTTTTGGAGGATCCGTGTCTCGTCTCGTCTCGATCGCCGCACTCCCCGCGCTCCTCGTCACGCTCGGCTGCCCGCCGCCGGCCGTGACGCCCGACGCCGGCACTGGCCCCGACCCCGTGCCGCGCCCCGACGCTGGTGAGGACGAGGAGGACGCGGGCCCGACCCCCGAGGACGCCGGCCCCACGCCCGAGGACGCGGGCCCGACCGACACGCCCTGCGAGCCCACGGTTGGCGCGGTGTGCGCTCTTGTCGACGGCGATGACCTCGCCGTTACCGCCGACCGCCTCATCGTGGCCAACGGCTCGGTCACCGCGTACCAGCTCGATGGCACGCTGGTCGACGAGCTCATCGCGCCCACCGGCAGCGAGCAGTTCGTCGCCGTGGCGCTCGGCGGTGCCAAGGTGTTCGCCACCGCCGACAGCAGCGGCGGCAGCGGCGACGAGGCCCGGGTGGCCGCCGCACCCCTCGACGGCAGCGCCGCGGCCACGGTCTATGACGTGTCCACCTACGCGGACTACCAGGCGGCGGTCATTAGCGGCCCGTATGCCTTCAGCCCGAATCCCGATCTGATCGTCGCCAACGACACGCACGTGTTCATCCAGGAGCGCACCTACGGCGGCCTCTTGGTGTTCACGGTGGAGCCCTTCGCGCCCGTCGCGTTCTTCGTCAACAACGACACCAACCGCGCGCTCTATGGTGCCAGCGCCATGCTGCTCGTGGGCGACAAGCTGGTGGCCATGATCGACCGCCAGGGCATCGGCGTGGATTCGCTCCGCGCCATCCGCGTCATCTCGGTGGCGACCCCCACGACGCCGGCCATCGTCGGCCAGCTCGAGGTCGACGTTGGCACGCTCTTCGGCCTCGCGCACGACGCTGCGGCCGGTCGCTTCTACTTCACCGACTTCGGCGGTGCAGGCGGTGGCGTGCAGAGCTTCACCGTTGCGAGCGACGGCACGCCCAGCGCCATCGCGAACGACTACTTCTTCGATGACCGCCAGGCCCGCGAGATCCTCGTGCACAACGGCGTCATCGTGGTGGCCACGCCAGACTTCGATCCCGCCGAGCTCCTCATGTCCTTCCTGCAGCCGGGGACCCCCGCCACGCTGCTTGGGAGCCTGGTGGTGCCCGCGGGCGTGTTCGGGAACGCCATGGTGGCCACGGGCACCGTGGTGTTCGCGTCCGACGGCGGCGGCGGCGGCGTGCAGCGCATCGACCTGTCGAGCTGCTTGGACTGATCGCGTCGGCGCGCGGGCGGCGCGAGGCAGCGCCGCGCTCTCCCGGCGCGCAGTGCGCCGGGAGAGCGCCCGCGATGGGAATCGCCGCGTGTGGTGCGCAGCGAAGACAGCTACCGGGAGCGCTTCTGGCTCGCTGCGGACCGCGACGCGCTCGGCGCCGTTCGCCACCTGCCGCAAGGTGTCGCAGCGAGGTCCGCGAGGGTTGAGTCTTTGCCGACGCACACGTCGAGGCCGCAGAGGTCGGGACGGACATCTCGATCCTGCGCTCCGCGTTCCCGTTCGACCGGCGCGAAGGGCTCTCGCTGCTCATCGATGTGCGCCTCGCGCCTGCGCGCACCGATCCGCGCTTCGAGAAGATCGTGGCCGCGGAGACGCCAGGGCTCCACGCCGGGTGGCGCCGCGTCGCGCTGCTGATGAGCACCGAGGCCGGCGCGAGCGCAGATTGGCGGCGTGCATCGGGTCGACGGCGGGATCGCTGGCCGCGTCAACCGGGTGCTTTTGGCGCACAGGGCGATCTCCAGCAGCTGCGCTGCGGCCATCGTCGGCACCGACGCGTTCGACGTTGCCTGCGCACGCGTCTCGGTTGTCGTGCGGTCGCGGCCAGCGGCCAACTGGGCATCGACCCGCTCAACAGCTGGCCGGACAACGCGAACATCGACAAGGCGCGCCGCCTGTCGCGGCCCGAGAAGCAGAAGCACGGCCAGGGGATCTCGCGGCGCGAGCTGCTGGTGCTCGCGGGCGACGTCGCGCTGGCGTCGATGGGCTTTCAGACCTGTGGACCTGCTGCTCGGCTCGAACGCCGAGGTACGCGCGGTCGCCGAGGTCTACGCCCAACCCGACGGCCAGGAGCGGCTCGTGCGCGACTTCGTGAAGGCATGGACCAAGGTGATGAACGCCGACCGCTTCGAGCTGCCTGTCAAGACGTAAACGCGTCGAAGGCACCGGGTCGGTCCCCGCGCGCGTGGGCCTCGGTCGCCAGGCGATCGCGGTCTGGCCAGGGCTCCTCGTGCGCCACCGGTGGTGTCGGCGCGGTCTGCTAACCTCGCCAGCGATGTGGAACCCGACCCTCTCTCGCTCCGGCGCTGCACTCGTGCTCGGGCCCTTGCTGCTCGTCGCGTGCTCTCCCAAGGGCGCCGCGCAGCAGGCACCAGACGCCGGTCCTGCACCGTTCTTTTCGGACGCCTTCCGCTTCGAGTGTGCGGAAGACCGGGACGTGGGCTGTGCCGGCGTGTTCCCGGTGCGCGAGCCGAGCGGCGACCGGCCGGTGCAGCTCGCCGTGCTCGATGCAGGCGACGCGCTCCGGTCCCGGCTCGAGCTCATCGAGCGCGCGACCACGTCGATTCGGATCCAAGCGCTGATCTTCCGCGGCGACGACGTCGGCCTCACGATCAGCGACGCGCTGAAGCGCAGGAAGCAGCAGGGCGTCGATGTACGCGTCATCGTCGACGCCCTGTCGAACCTCGATCGGAGGACCCAATGGATGTACTTCGACCTGAAGCAACACGGCGTCGAGGTCGAGGGCTACGAGACGCTGTACCTGAATTGGATCGCCGCCGACTGGAGCGTCAAGGACCCGCTGCGCGGCAACAAGCGCTTCCATGAGAAGCTCTGGGTCGTCGACGCCGAGGTGCCGGAGCGCGCCGAGGCCATCATCGGCGGCATGAACATCGCGAACGAGTACTTCCGGATCGCGAAGGAGCCGCTGGCGCGCTGGCGCGATCAGGACGTCGCGCTGCGCGGCCGGGTCGTCGACGACGTCGCGGCCAGCTTCGATCGCAACTACGAGTATTTGAAGGGACTGAAGGAGCGCTTGCCCGCGATCTTCGACCCAGACAACAGCTGGAAGCTCACCCGCGCAGTGCTCGACGAGGTCGCGCACCTGCGAACGCCCAAGTGGCGCGACGCGGCGTTGACGGCGCAGATCGAGCTGCTCGTCAAGGAGCCCTCTCGTCGGGTGTTCGCGCCGGTGCGCGCGCGCTTCCTGCAGAGTCGCCCTCGCGTGCGCGAGACGTACATCACCCAGACGTACCTGCATTGGATCGAGAGCGCGAAGCGGTCGATCGACATCTGGAATGCGTACTTCGTGCCGTCGCGTCAGATGGTCGCGGCGCTGAACGCGGCCGCCGAACGAGGTGTGCGCGTTCGCATCCTGACCAACAGCCCGGAGTCGAACGACGTCACACCGGTGGCGACCTTGTCGCGTCACGTCTATTGGAGCCTGCTCGCGCGCGACGACGGCAGCGCGCGTCCCAACATCGAGGTCCATGAGTGGATCGGCCCCGGGAAGGACGAAGGCACGCTGCACGCCAAGCACGCGGTCTTCGACGACGACGTCGCGCTGGTCGGCTCCTACAACCTCGACCCACGCAGCGATCGGCTGAACAGCGAGAGCGCCGTCGCGGTGCAGAGCGCCGAGATCGTCGCGCGGCTGCGAAGCGAGCTCGAGGCGCACGATCTGGCGAAGACGCGGCGCGTCTCCCTCGAGGAGGCGCGCAGCTACCGTTCCCCACCAGAGCTCGCCGAGCGGTTCGAGCTGCTGTTTTCGCTGCCACTCAAGGGGTGGTTGTGAGCCTGGTCCGTCCTTCTGCCCGGTGCTCGGTACAGCAGCACCTTGCTTCCCCTGGAGGTCCGCTCGTCGAGCGTGCGCGCTGCATCGCTCGCCGTGGCGACCCTGGGGATCTTCGCCGCCGCTAGAGATGCGAGCTGCTTCGCTTGCAACGCTTGCTGCGCGCCCGCCGCGGCGCCACCTCGGCCACCGAGCACCCTTGCTCGCACCCCGAGCGGAGCGCACCGGCCCTTTGGGCCCGCGAACGGACAAGTCGATCGGTGATCGCGAGCGAGGCGCGTCGATGGCAAGGAGCCCCGCAGGGCCGTGGCCGTCGCCACGGACCGAGGACGCGACGCCGCCAGCGACGATGGATCGCTCGCGAGGACGACTG
>JADZDP010000075.1 GCA_020850995.1 Deltaproteobacteria bacterium | reverse complement strand
GCCAGGCGGGTGAGCACAAGGCGCGAGGAGCCGGCCATCCTCGACGGATGGTCGGCCCGCAGCAACGCAGTGATCGCCCGCCTGGCGCGATGCACGCGACGGGAGGGGTTTTGAAACGAGCTCTAGGCCTTCTTCGCGGGCTCACCCACCAGCCAGGGGTTGGCCGTGCTGGGCGTCGCCGCCCGGCCCACCACTGTCGGGAGATCGTCGGTGCCCACGACGGTGGGGAGCTCCTCAGGCGCGTGCTGCGGCTCCACCTGCCACTGCTCGGCGGGCGCCGGCAGCGCCGAGCGCGGCTGCTCCGCGACCTGGAAGGCGAGGTCGTCGAAGAAGGTGTCCCCGCCCTCGGGGGCGGCGGGCGCCTGGGCTGCGCTCACGGCGTTCGACAAGAGCGGCGCCATGGCGCTCGCCGGCGCCTTCGGGGTCAGCCCGGCGAAGGGGTTGCTGGGCGGCGGCGTGGCGCCCGCGGCCTCGCTCCACCGCGGAAAGAAGGGATCGGTGCGCTGTGGGGCGTCGCTCGAGGCCGGCGGCGGCATTGACGATGGCGCGGCCGGCCGTGGCGCCGGCGGCGACGCTGTTGCGCTCGGCAAGGGCGGCGGCCGGGTCATGGCAGGCGGTGGCGGCGGCAGCGGCGGCAGCGTTTGCGCGAGGGTGCCCAGGGTGAAGTAGGGCTGCGTCTCGGTGGGCTTGGGCTCGGGGCGCAGGGGGAAGGGCACGCCTTCGGCGGAGGGGCGATCGTAGAAGGGATCGGTGCGCACCTGCGCGGCCGCGCCGCTGGTGCTTCCCGTCGTCGACGCTGCGGCGGGCGCCGCCGCGGGCGCTGCGGACGCGGCGGCCTCCGGTGGGCTCGGCGCGGCGGGGGTACGCACCGCGGGCTCCGCCGGCCGCGACAGCGCGGCGCGCAGCAGGCGCTCCTGCGTCTCCGCCGGGATCTCGGCGGTGACGATGGCCTCGGGGCCATCCTTGGTCTCGTGCACGTCGAAGCTGGGCGCCACCTGCGGCGGCGCGCTCGGCGTTGGTGGCGCGCTCACCGCCGGCTCCGCCTCCTCCTCATCGAGCGCGGTGAGCTCGATGGGCTCGCCCACCTCGATGGGCTCGGCGGCCTCGAGCGTGGGGCCGATGTCGTCGGGAGCCTCGAAGCCGTCCTCGGCGGTGGCGGGCACGCGGCGCTCGCTGCCGGGGTCGGTGATCTCGATGCCGCCGAAGACGTCGCCGGCGTTGCCGCCGAAGGCCGCATCGTCGTCGGCGCCGAGGAGCCCGCCGCTGTGCCCGAAGGTGGCGGCGGGCAGACCGGGGGCCGCCGGCAAGGGCTGGGTCTCGTCGCGCAGCGCGAAGCTCGCCGTCGAGCGCGAGGGCGACGCGCCGGGCGCCGCCGGCAGGGGCTGGGTGTCGTCGAGCGACACGGCCGCCGCCGGCGGCGACGCCCGCGGCGCAGGTGGCGGCAGCCGCGGGCCGAGCGGCAGTGTGGCGTCGAGCGCCGCGCTCTGCGACGGCAGGGGTGCGCGCGTGCCGAGCGGCAGCGTGGTGTCGAACGAGGGCGCGCTCGTCGACGCTGGGGAGAGCCGCGTGGCGAGCGGCAAGGTGTCGTCGGGCGCCGCTGCGCCCATCGACGGCGCAGGAGGCGACGGCGCGGGAGGCGACGGCGCGCTCGGCTCTGGCTCGAACGACTCGTCGATCTCGATGGGCGTCTCGAGGGCCGGCTCGACCTCCAAGCGGCGATCGATCATCGGCGGCGGGAACGCCGGTGGGCCAACGCCCAGCGGCTCGTCAGTGCCAAAGAGCACGTCGAGGCCGGCACCGAGCTCGCCCTGCTCCTGCATCTCCGGCGGCTGCGAGAAGGGCACGTCGATCACGGGCATCTCGAGCGGCGCGTTGGCCACCCGCACCTTGGCGGTGGGCCAGCGCTGCGTCTGCTCCACGGCCGGGGTCGGCGCGCTGCCCGGCACCTCCATGGACGCGATGCGCGGCATGGGCGCCCGCGGCAGCGACCCGGGATCGCTCTGCGCGAGCATGGGCGAGGGCAGGCCCGCCGCCGGCGTCAGCGGCGAGGTGGGTGTGCGCGCACGCGGCGGCGTGGGCGGCGGCGGTGGCGACGACGCCAGCAGGTTGGCGCGCGTCCAGGGCCGGGTCTCCTCGAGGTCGGCGCGCTCCGGTGCCGGCGTGGGCGCGCTTGGCAGGGCGGGCCGCAGCCAGCGCTCGGTGCGCTCCACCTGCTCGGGCCCCGCGTCGAGGAAGCTCGCCGCCGGCGTGGGCGACGAGGGCGGCTGTGGCCTCGGCTCGGGCAGCGGCGCCATGCGTTCGGGCTGCTCAGGCGTGGCGAGCGCCGGCCGCGAGCCCGAATCGCCGGTGGCGAACGGGTTCCTGCCTGCGCCCGAGCTGCTCGGCGCCTGCGCCACCAACGACGCACGCGCCCATTTGATGGTCTGCTCGGTCTCTGGCACGGGCGCGGGACCACGGGCCGACGTCACAGCGTCGGTGCGCACGGCGGCCGGCATCACGAGGGGCCGCGCCGGTGGGGGTGGCACGGCAGCCGGCGGCGAGGCGGCGGGGGGCGGCGAGCGCGGCGCGGCCGCTGCCACGGGCAGGGGCGCCTCTTCCACCGAGCGCGGCGGTGGGCGCGGCGCCACCGCCGCGAGCGGCGCTTCCTCCTCGGTCGCCGCCGGCCGGGGTGAGGACGGCAGCGACACCACCTCCTCCGCCACGGGCAGGGGCGCCGGCTCGTCGGTGTCGCCGAGCTCGAGCTCGATGGCGTCGAGCCGGGAGGGCGCCTCGGCCTCGGGCACCAGCGACGCCAGGTCATCGACCGAGAGCGGCGCGGCGGCCGCATCGTCGAGGGAGAGCTCGAGGGGCACCACCGGTCCCCTTGCAGCGGGCTTTTGGAGCGGCGCCTCGTGGGGCTCCTCCACCGTGGCGCTGCCGGCCGGCGCGATCTGGACCTCCTGGGGCACCAAGGTGGCGTCGGGCGCGGCCGCCCGCTCCTCTTCGGCCAGGCGCGCCGCGATGAAGCGCCGCGCCGCGTTATCGAGGGCGACGAAGCGTACGGCGAAGCCCTTCTCGTCGCCGCCGCCGTCGATGGCCACGGCGTCGACCTCGGCGCCGGGGGCCTCGTCGCTCGACGACAGCTCCAAGAAGAGCGGCGTGCCCACGGGGACGGGACGATCGGTGGCGATGACGGCGCCGTCGACGGACAGGGCCACGAGCGGATCGGTGCGCGCCGACACCAAGGACTCGTGCCAGCACTGCAGTGGGATACGCAGGCGTTGCAGCTCGTCGACGACGGGCGCCATAATGCTGTCCAGGCGCCAAGCTAGCAGACTTTCTGCTGCAAACCGCCTTTTCGTCTCGACATGAACGAGCCCCACCCACACCCGACCTGCCCGACCTGTCGGAAGCCTGTGCGAGAGCCGAGGGGGCCGCCGCGGCCTTTCTGTTCGGCGCGCTGCAAGCTGGTGGATCTGCAAAAGTGGCTCGGCGGCGCCTTCGCCATCCCCGGCGAGCCCAGCGACGAGCCCAGCGACGAGCCCGAGGGTGCGGCATCCGACAGCGAGCGGGGCGGCTCCGAGCGTTGACACTCGGACCGCGGTCGCTACCATCTCCTGGATCGATTCAACCCGAGGAGCTCCGCCATGCCCGACAGCGCCACCGCCACCACCGCTACCGCCGCTCCCGCGCCCACGGGCTTCCCCGGCGAGGCCGTCGCTCGCGACGACTTCCCGCTGGCCTTCACGGCGCGCGCGCTCGAGATGATCAAGACCGCGCTGGCCGAGACCAAGGGCGAAGACGGCAACTACCTGCGCGTCGGCGTCAAGGGCGGCGGCTGCTCGGGCTTCCAGTACAGCCTCAACTTCACCGACGAGGTCGACGACGAGGACGTGCTGGTGGTGGTGGAGGGCCTGCAGATCGTGACCGATGCGTTCTCGGCCAGCTACCTCAAGGGCACCGAGCTCGACCACGTCGACACGCTGCAGGGCGCGGGCTTCAAGTTCAACAACCCGAACGCCAAGCGCACCTGCGGCTGCGGCAGCTCGTTCAGCGCCTGAGCGCGCCCGGCGCGCCACGAGAAAACGGCTGCCCTAGGCAGCCGTTTTCTCTTTGGTCCCGGCGCGCGCGCATCAACGCGTCGACTTGGCCTCGGCCGTGTGGTCGCGCTTCTTGCCGTTTTGCGGGCGGGTCTTGCCGCTGGTGCCGCGGTAGATCTTGCCCTTGCGCGTGCGCTGGTCGCCCTTGCCCATGTGGTCCTCCGGAGACGTCGATCGGGGTGCGATCGGTGGTGTGTGAGAGAGTGCGGTGACTCCGATACGTCGGCGCACACGCGCCCGCAATCGCGTTCGTGGTAGAGCTTCGTTCGTCCGTCCGTCGAGGCCCCGCCTCGAGGAGCAGCAGGGGCCGCTGCGCTCCCTCGCGATCGGGGGAGCCCCGTTGGTGCTCCAGGTGGCCTCCCTCGGTAGCGGAGAGGGGCTGGTGGCGGCGAGGGAGCGTGAGGGAGGGGGCCATGGCGACGATCGAGACCGCGTCTACGCGCATCGAGCAGGTCACCGTCTATAGAAACGGCGCGCTCATCAAGCGCCGCGGCCGCGGCCGCGGGCGCCTGCAGGTGCGGGGGCTGCCGCTCTTGTTCTCGTCCGACACGCTGCGCGTGCGCCCGGCGCTGGGCAGCGTGCGCGACCTGGAAGAGACGGTGCTCTTGCAGAGCACGCCGGCGCCGCTGCCCGCCTCCGAGGAGGAGAAGGCCGAGCTGGTGCTGCAGATCGCTCAGGCCGACGACGAGATCCGCAGCTGCGCCGCCCTGGCCGAGGCCGCCGGGCGCCTGGTGCCGGTGCTGCCCGACGCACGCGTGCCGGCCACCCTGCCGGACCCCGCGCGCTTCGCCGAGCTCTTGGCCCTCGCCGACCACCAGCGCGCCGACGCCCTCGAGCGTAAGGCCGCCGCCGAGCGCAAGAAGCGCGCCCTCGAGCGCGACAAGCACAAGCTCGCGGCGCGCAACGTGGGCGAGCGCGAGCCGCCGCGCATCCTGCGCGGCGCGCAGTTTTCGCTCGACGTGAGCGAGGTGGTCGACTTCGAGCTCGAGTACTTCGTGCACGCGGCGCGCTGGGTGCCCACCTACGCCCTGCACCTCGACGGCGGGCGAGCGCGCCTGGTGGTGTCGGCGCTGGTGGCGCAGGCCACGGGCGAGGACTGGAGCGGCGTGACCCTGGCGGTCTCCACCGCCGACCTCTTGCGCGAGACCACCCTGCCCACGCTCGGGTCGTGGCGCATGAGCCGTGCGCAGCCGCCCGCGGCGCGTGGCTTCCGGCCGCTGCCCTCCGACCTGCCCACGCTCTTTTGGGGCTACGACAAGCAGCCGCGCCGGCCGGCCACGCCGAGCGCGCCACCACCGCCGCCGCCAGCCGAGCCGCGCCAGTTCGAGCGCGCCAACACCGAGGAGGTGCACAGCTTCGAGGCCGAGCGCACCGACAACGTGGCCGTGCTGTCGCTGCAGCGCGATGACAGCGCCGCCCCTGAGCTCCTCGAGGACGACGGCGGCGACGACGAGGTGGCGCTCGACGGTGCGCCGGCCGACGCGGGAGCGGCGTTCGCTGAAGAGAAGACGCTGCCAACACCGCACGAGGAGATGTTCATCCGTCCCGCTCAGGCGCCCGCGCGGCGCGCCATGGCCGCGCCGAGCATCGAGAGCGCCGCGTCGGGCATGGTCGCGCCCGCCGCCCCCATGGGCAAGCCCTCGCCAAGCAAGGCGCGCGCCGGCGGCGGTGGCGCCCTGTCAGCGCGCGCCCACGTGGAGCTGCCGCCGCGCTGGCGCACCGCCTACCTGCGCATGTGCGGGCCCGACGAGGCGCGCCGGGGTTCGCTGGTAGCCCTCGACCCCATGGAGCGCCTCGAGTGGCTGCTCGAGGCTCACGACCTCGAGGGTGAAGGGGAGCGCGCCACCGGGCGCGCCGAGCTGCGCCGCGCCGTCGACGCGCTGCAGACCGCGCAGCAGCGCTTGCAGCACGCGCCGCTGCCGCGCGGCACCGCGGCGCTGCTCGGCACCCACTTCCCAAGCGTGCTGGTGGCCGCCGGGAGCACCGACGTGCCTGGCGACGGCGCCTTCTATCGCGTGGCCGTGCGCACCGACGAGGGCGCGGCGCGCATCGAGCACCGCGCGGTGCCGCGCGCCGCCAACGACGTGTGGCGCTTCTGCCGCCTCGACGTGAAGGGCCCGCCGCTGCCCGCCGGACCGCTGGCCGTGTACGAGGACGGCGCCTTCCGGGTCAACGCGCACCTGCAAGGCACCGGCGGCGGCAAGGTGCTCGACGTCAACCTCGGCGTCGAGCCCGACGTGCGCGTGGTGACGCGCACCGTGCACGTCAACCAGGCGGAGAAGGGGCTCATGAGCCAGACCTCGCGCGTGGAGCACCAGCTCCACCTCGAGATCCGCTCCACGCGCGCCAAGCCGGTGAACCTGGTGGTGTGGGATCGGCTGCCGACCCCCGCCGACAACGTGAAAGACGTGAGCGTGCAGCTCGTGGAAGAGCGGCCGCCCGCCAAGCGCACCAACAAGGACGCCGCCGGTGCCGACGTGGTGGGCGCGCTCGAGTGGCACCTGACCGTCATGCCGGGCGAGACCGCGCGCATCGACTACAAGTACGTCATCGACCTGCCCGCCAAGGCCGAGCTCGAGGGGGGGAATCGCCGTGAGTGAGCTCGACGCCACGGCGCGCATCGCGCGCGTCACCGTGTACGAGGACCGAGCCGACGTGGTGCGCGAGGCGCTGCTGGAGCTGCCGCCCGGCGCCACCACCGTCATCGTTCGCGGCGTCGCGCCCGTGGTGAGCGACGAGCAGGTGGTGGCGCACATCGAGCAGTCGGGCGACGCGCCGCCGGCGGTGGTGGTGAACGACGTGCGCGTGGAGCGCCGCATCGACGACGGCGCGCCTGTGGCCGCGGACGCCGCCGCCCGCCGCGCCGCGCGCCACGCCGAGCTCGAGCGCATCGACGACGAGATCGCGGCGGCGCGGCGCGTGCTCGACCGTCACCAGCTGGCGCACGCCGAGGCGCTGGCCACGCTGGCGCGCTACGTCGACGCCGCGGCGCGTGCCGCCGGTCGAGGCGACGCGGCCGCGGCGGCCACCGCGGGCGCTCTCGCCACCGCGCGGGCGCGCATCGACCAGCTCAATGGCGCGCGCGACGCGGCGCGACGCCAGGTGCATACCCTCGAGCGCGCGCGCGCGCGCGCCGCCGCCGACGCCCGCCCGCCCGCGGTGGAGCCGCGCGTCGCGGCCGACCTGCACGTGGCGCTCAGCGGCAGCGGCGGGCGCGTCAAGCTCGTCATCTCCACGCTGGTGCCCTGCGCTGCCTGGCGCCCCACCCACGAGGCGCGCCTGCAGGGGACCACGGTGCGCTTCGAGACCTACGCCTCGGTATGGAACGCCACCGGCGAAGCGTGGCCCAACGTGGAGCTCACCTTCTCCACCGCGCGCCCCTCGGCGGGCGCCGAGCTGCCGGCGCTCTCCGCCGACCGGCTCACGCTGCGCACCAAGACGCCCGAAGAGCGGCGCACCATCGTGGTCGAGCACCGCGAAGAGACCCTGCCCGAGCAAGCCACCAAGGGCACGGCCCCCGGCGTCGACGACGGCGGACAGCCGCGCGTGTTTCGCGCCGCCGGCGTGAGCGTGGCCAGCGACGGCCGGCCGCAGCGCGTGCTGCTCGGTGCCTTCGAGGCGCCCTGCGCCACCGAGCGCGTGGCCTTCCCCGAGTTGGCGCCGCAGGTGTTCTTGCGTGCCAGCCTCAAGAACGCCGGCGGCGGGCCCATCCTCGCCGGGCCGGTCACGCTGGTGGTCGACGGCGCGTACACGGGGACCGGCGACCTGCTCTACACGGGCCCCGGCGAGGCATTCGATCTCTCCTTCGGCAGCGACGATCGCTTCACTGTGCGCACCAAGAAGCGCCGCATCGAGGACAAGAAGCTCATCGGGCAAAACGTGGTGCACTTCGTGCGCGAGGCCACGCTGGCGCAGACCGGCGCCACCAGCGAGCGCGTGCTGGTGCACCTGCGCGTGCCCGTGAGCGAGCTCGCGCAGGTCAAGGTGTTGCTCTCGCCGCAGCACGGCACCGAGCCCGACGCCAAGCCCGACGCCAACGGCCTCCTGCGCATCCCCGTGCAGCTCGAGCCCAACGTGGAGCGGCGCGTGGCGGTGGCCTTCTCGTTCGAGACCAGCGGCGACGTGCGCGTGCCCGATCCGTGGTGAACGAGCTCTAGAGTCGCCCGGCAAACGCCGGCACCTCGCGGTACCACTCGGCCGCCAGGCGCGGGTTGAAGGTGCCGAAGCGCAGGCTCGGGTGACGACGTCGCAGCTCGCTCACGAAGCCCTTGATGCCGAGCAAGAGCCCGCGCTGCTCGCGCGGCGGCAGCATGGTGCGGAAGTGGCCCGGGTCGACGCACAGGTTCCGCAGCTGGATCATCTGGAGCGCGCCGTCCTCGACGATCTTCGAGATGGCGTCGATCTCGCGCGTGCGATCGGTCCAGCCGGGCCAGATGAGCAGGTTGATGGACACGTGCATGCCCTCGTCGCGGCCCACGTAGAGCGCGCGCACCACGTCGTCGAAGCTGAAGTCGCTCGGCCGGTAGTAGGCCTCCCACAAGGCGCGGTCGAAGGTGTTGATGGACACGCGCAGGGCGCCACAGCCGGCGCGCGCGCACTGGCGGATGGTCTCGGGGCGGCTGCCGTTGGTGTTCAGGTTGATGACGCCGCGCTGGGTGCGCGCGCGCGTCTGGCGGATGGCCTCGACGATGACGGGCCCGTTCATGGTGGGCTCGCCCTCGCAGCCCTGCCCGAAGCTCACCATGGGCTCGGGAGCGCGCTCCAAGTGGTGGGCCATGACGCGCGCGATCTCTTCGGGCGTGGGCTGAAAGCCCAAGCGCTTCTGCGGCACCGGCGTCTCCCACGCCGGCTCCTTCGACAGACAACCGAGACAGGCCGCCGTGCACGCGGGCGCGATGGGTACGGCACCCTCCCAGCGCTCGTAGAACACATTCTGCGCGCAGCAGCACAGGTACTCGCGCCCGCAGCGCGCGAGCTGCTGCAGCACGCGGTTGTCGGGGTCGCTCGCCAGGCGCGCCTCGATCTGTGCGTCGAGGTCGGCCCGGTAGAAGAGCGCGGGTGCCCAGCGCGAGGTCTCGTCGGCGAGGAAGAGCCCGGCCACCGGGCCGCCCGCCGTCATGCCCACCGCCGTGTACGCCCACAGGGGGAGGCCCGGGCGCGCCGCCTCGTCGCCGCCGTCGAGGATGGGCAGGGTGCCCTTCTTTCGCTGCGCCTCCTCTTCGGCCAGGCGGCGCAGCTTCAGGTCGGGGTGCGTGGCGTCTTGGTACTCGGCGGCCGGATGGAAGGCGCGCACGTAGCCCGGCGGCGGGTGCACGGCCACCGCGCTGGGCGAGAAGGCCTGGCCCTCGTCGTCGACGAAGGAGCTGACGGTCTCGAAGCGCCCGCTGCTCGGGTCGTAGCCGATGGGCCTGGTGCCCGGCATGGCCATGAGCGCCCAGTCCGCCGGGATGGGGATGACGTCTTTGGGCGCCACGCGCACCACGTCGAGCCCGGTGTCGAGGGCCAGCTCCAGGCGATCGTGCTCGAACACGCCACCGTCGGGCGCCGCCACCAGCAGGCGCGGCCGATCGGCGCCGCCACCGCCACCTCGAGGAGAGCCCTTGGCCATGGCGTGGTGGTAGCAAGCGCGGCGGTACTGGCAACGAGGGACGTCGACTTGGGCCCCGCGCCGCCCTATCTGGGCACGCCATGGAGCAGGCCGCGCTGACCGCCCTCGGCAGCCTCGCCGTGGGCGTGGTGGGCGGCGCCTTCGGCGTGGGCGGCGGCATCTTCTTGGTGCCCCTCTTGGTGTGGCTCGGCCACCGCCCCGTCGAGGCCGTGGGCGTCTCGCTCTTCTGCGTCATCGGCACCTCGGTGGGCGCCTCGTCGGTGGCGCTCAAGAGCGGCGAGGCGAACCTCTCCTTGTCCCTGTTGCTCGAGCCCTTCTTGCTCGCCGGCGCGGTGGGCGCCGGGCTCGTCGCCACCAAGGTGGGCGACGCCACGCTGCTCTACGCCTTCGCCGCCGTGCTGGTGCTCATCGCGCTCGCCACCGCGAGCCGCGCGCGCGGAGCTCAAGACCTTGTGGCGCCCACCGACGAGCCAGGCCTGTTCGATGGCAGCTCGGGCGGCGCGCGCTATCGCCCGCAACGGCTCCGGGTGCTGCCGCCGGTGATGCTCGGCGCCGGCGTCACCGCGGGGCTCTTTGGCATCGGCGGTGGCGCCGTGGTGGTGCCCTTGCTCGCGCTGGTGGCGCGCGTGCCCATGCGCGCGGCCGCCGCCACCTCCACGGTGTCACTCATGGTGACGGCGGGCGCGGCGGGGGCCGTGCACCTGGCGCATGGCACGGTGCCACTCGACGCCGTGGCGTGGGCCCTGCTCGGGGTCATCCCGGGGGGCCTGTTGGGCGCTCGCCTGCAAACGCGGCTGCCCGAGGGCGTCCTGCGCGGCGTGTTCGCGCTCTTGGCGCTGGCGGTGGCCGCTTCCGTCGTGCTGCGCGCGCGGGGGCTCTCGTGAGCGCGCGCGTGGCGTCCCGCGCCGTGCTGGCGACTGCGTTCGTGGGCGGCCTCGTGCTGGTGGTGGGTGCCGCGCGCACGCTCATGGGCGCCGAGGCGCGCGAGCTCTTGCTGGTGGGGGCCGCGCTCTTCTTGGCGACACCACTGGCGCGCAACGCGGCGGTGTTGGCGCGCGAGGGGCGCCGCGCGCCGCGCCTGTTGGCGCTCGCGGGCACCGTGGCGCTCCTGCTCGTGTACGCGTGGGCCGCCTGGCGCTTGCTCGGCTAGAGAGCTGATTCGGTTCCATCGCCTGCTGCGCGCGAGCCGGTGGTGCGCCGGCGGCGTCGCGTGCTCGGCACGTGGCTACGGCCACGCGCCTGCGCGTCTCCTGGCCCTCGCACCACCGGCTCACGCTCGCGACGGCGCTGCAACCGGATCAGCTCTCTAGAACCCCGTGCGACGCCGCCGCGGCGCGAACGTGAACGCGCGCGGGGCCGGTACCAGCCCGGCCCCGCGTGCAGCTCACGGCGCGCGCTCGATCACGGGCACTGCGTGGGCGGGTTCTCGCAGGTGAAGAAGGGATCGAGGGGCGAGCTGTCGCATGCCACCTCGTCACCGTCGGACACGCCGTCGTCGTCGCTGTCGGCGTCGTTCGGGTCGGTGCCACGGGCCGCCTCGTCCTCGTCGCCGAAGCCGTCACCGTCGGTGTCAGTGACCGGGCAGGTGAAGTAGGGATCGAGGGGCGAGCTGCCACACTCGTGCTCCTCGCCGTCGCTGTCGCCGTCGTCGTCGCTGTCGGCGTCGTTCGGGTCGGTCCCGCGATCGTCCTCTTCCGCGTCGGTGCGGCCGTCGCCGTCGGTGTCGACGGGCTCGCCCTCGCCCTCGCCTTCACCTTCGGCTGGCTCGCCCTCGCCTTCACCCTCGGCGGGCTCGCCCTCGCCCTCGCCTTCGCCCTCGGCTGGCTCGGGCACGTCGTCGCTGTCGTTGGGGTCGGTGCCTTGGTCGCACTCGTCACCGTTGCTGGCGCCGTCGCCGTCGTTGTCCTCGTCGCCGTCGAGCACCCCGTCATCGTCGCTGTCGGGGTCCTCGTCGTCGGAGCCGCACAGGTCTTCGTCACACACGGTGAGCCCGTCGTCGTCCCAGTCCTCTTCGCAGGCCGGCGGGCCGTCGTAGTAGTAGCGGCAGCCGGCGCCGAACAGGGTGGGGGCGGTCAACAGAGCGATAAGCAATCCCGAGCTAGGCAAGCGCATGGTCATGGAGGTTCTCCTCGTTCGACCTGTGCTTGGCGGCGACGGCGCTGATCCGTGGTGGAGGGCGGCAGATCTGTGATGGCCGCACGTCGTGGCGCAAGGCCGGGAGAGAGGGGATGCGCGCAGCGCCGTCGCGTGCTCGTCGCCCGCTCGTCTTGAGCTCATGCAACGAGCATCCGCGCTGTGGCTACTCGCCCGCCGCCTGGCGCACGGCGCCGGCAAACAGGCTGGTGGGCCAGCGCGCCAGGAAGCGCTGCGCCTTGGCCTGCGCCTCGTCGCGCCGCTCGAGCTTGGCCAGCGCGAGCACCGTCAGCGCCTCGCGCTCCTCCACGAGCTGCCCATCGGCGAAGCCCGCGCGGTGCGCCTCGAGGGCGATGAGCGCCGTGCTGCCGTCGCCGCGCGCCACGGCGCCGCGGGCCTCGTCGAGCAAGCCGCGCTCGGCCGCCAGGCGCGCCGCGCGCTCGGCGGGCGTGGGCTCCACGGGAGGCGGCGGCGGCGGCTCGACGCGCGGCGGCGGCGGTTCGACGCGCGGCGGCGGTTCGACGCGCGGTGGTGGCGCGCCGAGGAGGGAGGGATCGAAGGAGGGCGGTACCTCGGTGTCGACGCGCAGCTCGTGGCTCGTCGACGGCTGGTCGTCGCTCTGGGCCAGGTACACGCCGGTGGCGGTGCTGCCCGCCATGGTGACGGCCAGCGCGATGGCCAGGCCCTTGCCGAGCGCGCCACCGGCAGCGGCGCCACCAGCAGCGGCGCCCCCGCTGGCGACCGACGCGGCCGCAAGCTTGGCGGCGCCCACCTTGGCCACGCCACCGCCCGCGGCCTTGAGCGCGGCCGCGCCACCGGCGCCGGACCCAGCCCCTGCCGCAGCGCCGATGCCAGCGCCGTCGAGGGGCGTGCCCGCAGGGGGCAGGAGTGCGCCGCCGACGGAGGCGGCCAGCGCGTGGTGCACGCGCGCCTTCTGGGCAGGCGCTGGCGCATCGCGCGCGCGCTCGGCGTCGAAGAGCTCGCGGAGGTCGCTCGGCAGATCGTCGTCGATCACGAGGCACCTCCTTTCAGCGCCACCACGGCGGCAGCGAATTGCTGGCGCGCCGCGCGCAGGCGAGCGTAGAGCGTATTGATGTTCTCCTCGAGCGCGGCTGCGATCTCGGGCATCGAATGGCCCTCGATGTCGTGCAACACCAAGACGGTGCGTCGCTCGAAGTCGAGGCGCTCGAGGCCGCGCAGCACCAGCGCGCGCCGCCGCTTGTCGTCGAGGGCGGCGTCGGCCGAGGGCGCCAGGTCGGGGGCGCGCTCGTCCACCGTGTCGGACACCACCTCGCGCCGGTGCTGGGCGCGGCGGCGAAACTCGGAGGCCACGCGCGCCGCGATGCCGGCGAGCCAGGGCTTGATGGGCCGGCTGGCGTCGTAGTCGCACAGGCGCCGGTGCACCACCAGGAACACGTCGTGGGCCGCGTCCTCGAGATCGCGCTCCCACACGCCGAGGCGCTTGAGCGTGTTCCAGACGGTGCCGAAGTGGGCCTCATAGATCTCCGGCAGCGTCGGCCGCGTCAGGGCTGCGGCCGGCGTCACGACTGGCGCGGGGGCCCGCGCCGCGGGTGCGGGCGCTGCCTGCACACCTGCCGATTGGCGGTGACCTGCCGGATCCGTGTCCGAGCTGCCCATGATCTCAAGCCTCGGCCAAGCGGACGCCTCGCGTCGAGAGGAGCTTCACCTACAACGGACCTGCGCTGTACCCCACCGCGTGTAGCCGGCGCCGGGCAAGTCCGCCACCAAACCGACGACCGCGCGGCCGGACGCGCTATGGTGAGCTCGAGGTCGGACGTGCGGATCCAGTCGAACCCCTATTCGGCGCACCGAGCGGGCATGAGCGCCCTGTGGCACGACGCCGACTACCTGCCGGAGCAGCGCTTCGAGACGCCCATCGTCACGAAGATGCTCGACGACATGCCCCTGCCGGGCGAGCACCACCAGCTCCCCGAGGGCGTCGCCGACCCCTTCGCGCGCATGGAGGCGGTGTTCGACATCGCCGCCGAGCAGATGGAGCGCGGCGTGCGCGGCGCCGCCTTCCTGCACGGCAAGCCGCCCGCCGCTGGCGTCGACCCCGCGCAGCACAGCACGCGCATGGAGCGGCAGCAGGAGCGCGACGTGGCGCGCGCCGCCAACGCCGTCGCCAAGGCCAAGGGCAGCTCGAAGACGGCCGCCGACGCCGAGGCCGACAAGGCCCTCACCCCCTCCGGTCCGCTCGATGAGCTCATCGGCGTGGCCGCCACCTTCCTGCCCACGGCGGGCGCGCACGCCGCGCAGCATGCGGTGCAGGGGCCGCTGCCCGGCCTGGCCTCGCAGGCCGTGCAGGTGGCGGGCGCCGTGGTGGCGAGCGGGCAGATCGCCGCCACCGGCGTCGCCGAGGGCCTGAAAGACGACGAGCCGGTGGTGGTGCGCCGGGGACTGAAGAAGTAGCCCGGCCGCTCACGACGCCACGGCGTAGATCTCGCCCAAGAGCCGGCGCGCCTTGGCGTCGTCGAGCCAGCGCGCCCGCTTGGTGCGCACCGCGCGCCGCTTGATGCGCCGCCAGGCATCGCCGCCTGTGGGCGCCGCCACCAAGAGGCGCTGCTTGACGCGCTCGAGCTCCACACGCAGCGCCTGGCTCCTGACCACCGCCTCGTCTTTCCTCGACTGCGCCTCGGCGCACACCACCAGGTACGCATCGACGGCGGCGTCGTAGCGGCCGAGGGCCGCGCCCAGCTCTTCGCGCACCGCCACCAGGCCCTCGTCGGTGGCCCTGGCCAGGTGACGGAAGCGGAAGCGCGCGCGCTCGACCACGTCGAGGTGGCCGCCGGGCGAGAGGCGCGCGGCCTCTTCCGAGGGCAGGTGCGCCTCGAGCTGCATGGTGAGCGCGCCGTAGAGCGCGCCCAGCTCGTCGTGCGCCTGGGCGCGCGCCGTGCGTGCGGGCTCGACATCGTCGAGCACCTCGACGGCGCGCTCGAGCTCGACCGCCAGCGCGCGCGCCCGGGCGCGCAAACGCTCAGCCAGAGGAGCGTCGTTAAGGTCTTCGGCTTCATCGGCCATCACCTCGGCGTGGCGCACCGCCGAGGACACGTGGCGAAGGGACTGCAGCATGCTCATATCGTTCTCCGTTTCGGTCCTGCCCCGGGTGGCGTCGATCCACCGCGCGTGCCAACGAACGAGCGCGTGCAGACGCGACGTCATCGGGCGTGCGCATGCCAGGAGGCGCGCGTCGTTCCGCCAGCGGAACGACGCGCACCGCAGCGGGCCCCGCACCCGATAGACCGAACGCGGCGCCGAACGACGATGCGCGCGCGCACCCGTGTTGGGATGACTCCGGTGTTCACGACGGAGGCCACCGGCACGATCGCGCGTCGCCGCAGACCGCGGCGCTGGACCCGGTCGCCTTCGGCCCTGCCGCGCTGTCGCCGCGGGCGAGCCGCGAGTGCCCGTGCCTGCCTGCTCGCCGGTCGCGCGTGGGTGGCCCCCGCGGGACAGATGTCCCTGACATATTCAGCCGCGGACCTCACCAGTGGCCCGAGAGCCGTTGACAATCGAAAGGGGCTTCTTTTCCGTGTTCACATTCTCGAGAGGAGCCCGCTATGGCCCGGTGGATGGTCCTGATACTGGTCTTCGCGTCGTCGTGCACGACGATGAAGGCAGGTGGAAGCGTCGACCAGGCCGACGCCGTGCGCGCGGCGTTGGCCACCGAGGCGTGCGCCGAGTTTGCCCGAGCCTTCGCTTCCCACCACGAGACCGCGGCGTTCGCCACGCTCTCGCAGGACGAGCGCGAGGGCTACCTGCTGCGCCACGCTGCCTGCCTCTTGTCCGACGGCGACGTCGAGGCGGCGCAGCTCGCCGTCGTGTCCACCACCAGCCCCGGTACCGAGCCGCTGCGCATGCAATTGCGCGCGCGCCTGGCGGCGGCGCGCCACGACCACGCGGAGCTCGCGTCGTGGATCGTGCAGGCTTCGCGCGCCGGGCAGCCCTGCGCCGACCTGCTCACGCGCGCGCCCGAGACGCGCGCCCAGCTCGGCGAGCAGCGCGTGTTCGAGCTCGCCGCCTGGTGCTGGTTCTCCGACACGCACCTGAACCACGAGGTGCCCGCCTTCGACGACTACGTGCAAACGCTGGCCGAGCTGCGCGACGCGCCGCTGGTCGACGCGCGCGCCGCCGCCGCCGATCCACAAGGCACCGTGGGACGTACCGTCGCGTGGCGCGGCCACATCGTCGGTGCCTCCATCGATCGCAAGGCCAATCGCACGCTCATCGAGCTGGAACACGTCGAGGTGCAGACGCAACGCATCGGCGCGCGCACCGTGGTCACCGGCCACCGCGAAGAGGTGCGCTTCGGCGGCTGGTACCTCGTGCCCGTCACGCGCGAGGTCGAGAGCTTCACCGAGGTCTACCAACCCACCGGCGTGCACTTCTTTCTGGTGGTGCCGCGCGTCGCAGAAGACCTGGTGGCGCAGCAGAACTTGCTCGTCGTCGGATCGGTGTTGGACCAGGCGGAGTGGTCGGGCCCCGAGGTCAAGAGCGTCGCGTACCGCCCGGCGAAGGCGAAGCGCTTCGAGGCCGCCGGCCCCCTCGTGCGCCCGGCCTACGTGCAACCGGTCAGCCCGAAGCAGTGGGAGAACTGAGCGGCGCGTCGAGCCCGAGTGACCCGCACCCGATAGACCGAGCGATGCGCGCCATGCCATGAAGCCCGCGCGCGCCCTCGAGGCGCGTCGAAGACTCACCGACGGAGGCAGCATGCGCGAGCGGGCGTCGTCGCGAACGCGCGGCACGAAGAAGGCCGCCGAGCGCACGCATCTCGACTTCCCCATCCCGCTTTGCCCCGCCGGCGCGGGGCCGCTCGAGGTGTTCGAGGGCGACAACCTCGCGCTCATGGTGCAATGGCCGAGCGCGTCCTTCGAGCTCATCTACCTCGACCCACCCTTCAACACCGGGCGCATGCAGACGCGCACGCGCATCGCCACCGCGCGGGACGAGCGCGGCGATCGCGTGGGCTTCCAGGGGCGGCGCTACGCCACCACCGTGCTCGGCACCAGCGCCTATGGCGACCGCTTCGACGACTACCTCGGCTTCTTGGTGCCGCGCCTCGAGGAGGCGCACCGCTTGCTCACGCCCACCGGCAGCCTGTTCTTGCACCTCGACTACCGCGAGGTGCACTACGCCAAGGTGGCGCTCGACCAGATCTTCGGGCGCGCCTCGTTCATCAACGAGATCGTATGGGCCTACGACTACGGCGCGCGCACCAAGAAGCGCTGGTCACCCAAGCACGACAACCTGCTGTGGTACGCCAAAGCCCCCGCGCACTACTGCTTTCACGAGGACGAGATCGATCGCATCCCCTACCTGGCACCGTCCCTGGTGGGCGACGAGAAGGCCGCCCGCGGCAAGACGCCCACCGACTGCTGGTGGCACACCATCGTCAGCCCCACGGGCAAGGAGAAGACCGGCTACCCCACGCAGAAGCCGCTCGGCGTGCTCACGCGCATTGTGCGCGTGCACTCGAGCCCGGGAGATCGCCTGCTCGACTGCTTCGCGGGCGCGGGCTCCTTCGGCGAAGCGGGCGCGTCGCTCGGCCGGCGCGTCACGCTCGTCGACGACAACCCCGAGGCCATCGCCGTGATGCGGCGGCGCTTCGCGAACTATCAGGCCCGCTTCGTCGACGGGGGAGCCGCCGCCGCGCTCAGCGCACGCGCGCGAAAGGGCTGAACGCCACCGCGGGCCGCTCGCCGCGATCGCGGCGCACCTGCTGCCAGAGCGCGAACACCAGCTCGCGCGTGCCCTCGCCGGTGGCGCCGCTCATCCTGAGGAGCGGCACGTCGAGCTTCTCGAGGTGGCGCTGCAGCTTCTGCACCGCGGGCGCCTCGCGCTCTTGGAGCAGGTCGACCTTGTTGAGCACCACCACCTCGGGCAGCTCCGCGAGGTGCGCGGAGAACGCGATCAGCTCCTCGCGCAGCGTGCGGTAGCGGCCCACGAGGTCGGCGTCTTCGTTCAGGTCCGGCAACGGCGCCTCGATGACGTGGCAGAGCACGCGCACGCGCTCGAGGTGCTTGAGAAACTGGATGCCCAGGCCGGCGCCCCGGTGGGCGCCCTCGATGAGGCCGGGGATATCGGCCATCACCATGCTGTGCTCGGGGTCCACGCGCACCACGCCGAGCTGGGGCACCAGGGTGGTGAAGGGGTAGCTCGCGATCTTCGGCCGCGCTGCGCTCACGCGCGATAGAAGCGTGCTCTTGCCCGCGTTCGGAAAGCCGAGCAGCCCCACGTCGGCCATGAGCTTCAAGGAGAGCGTGAGCCGCCGCTCCTCGCCGGGCAGGCCGGGCTTCGCGAAGTCGGGGCCCTGGCGCGAGGGCGTGGCGAAGTGCTGGTTGCCGAAGCCGCCGTTGCCGCCCTTGCAGGCCGCGCACACCTGGCCGTGCTCCGTGAGGTCGGCCAGGAGCGCGCCCGTAGCGGCGTCGATCACCTGGGTACCCACGGGCACCTTGGCGACCACGTCGGCGCCGTGCTCGCCCGCCTGCTTCTTGCCGCGCCCCGGGGCGCCGTTCTTGGCGCGCAGGTGCGGCTGGTACTTGTAGTCGAGCAGCGAGTGCACGCCCTCATCGGCCACGATGACGACGTCGCCACCATCGCCGCCGTCGCCGCCGGCGGGCCCGCCCATGGGCACGTGGGCCTCGCGGCGCCACGCGACGATGCCGTTGCCGCCGTCACCCGCTTTCGCCTGCAGGGTGACCTCGTCGATGAAGCTCGACACGGGATCTCACGGGGCCGTGCTGGACGGCCTGGTTGTGCAGCCTGGTTGTCGCGGCCCGCTGCTCGCGAGCTCGGGCGCTCGGCTCAGGCCGCAGCGCTCACGATAGAGACGCGGCGCTTGGTCTTCGACTCGCGCTCGAACTTGACCTTGCCGTCGACGAGCGCGAACAGCGTGTGGTCGCGGCCGACGCCGACGTTCTTGCCCGGGTTCACCTTGGTGCCGCGCTGGCGAACGATGATGCTGCCCGCGGTGACGGCCTCGCCGTCGCCGGCCTTGACCCCGAGGTACTTCGGGTTCGAGTCGCGGCCGTTGCGGGTGGAGCCTTGTCCCTTTTTGTGTGCCATGGCGAACCTCGCGTCTCTCGACGTGCGGAATGAGTGACTACGAAAGAGTGATCAGGCCAGGATCTTGTCGATCTTGACCATGGTGTAGCGCTGCCGGTGGCCGCGCACCTTGGTGTAGTCGCCGGGGCGGCGCTTGAGCGCCCACACCTTCTCTCCCTTGACGCCGTCGTCGTCATCGCCGTTGTCGATGATCGAGGCCTCGACCTTGGCGCCGGCCACGTGCGGTGTGCCGATGCTGTGCTTGCCGTCTTTCTCGACGAAGAGCACGTTGTCGAAGGTGATCTTGTCGCCCTTCTTCTTGCCCGCGAGCAGGTCGATGCGGAGGTGCTCGCCCTCCTTGACCTGATGCTGGGAGGCGCCGGCGGTGATGATCGCGTACATGGGGATCTCGCGTTGATCTGCGGAAGAGGGAAAATCGAGCGGCGAGCAAACCGGTTGCGCGGCGACCTGTCAACCCGGTAGCAGGTCGGCACCATCCCTGCGAGGAGCAGCGTTGCCATGAAGACCCCCGTCGAAGGCGTCGATCACATCGCCATCGCCACGCCGAACCTCGACGAGAGCCTGGCCTTCTGGGAGCGGGCCCTGGGGATCCGCTGTGAGCACGTCGAGGAGTTGCCCGAGCGCGGCATCAAGGTGGCCATGCTGCCGGTGGGGGGCACGCGCATCGAGCTGGTCGCCCCCCTGCGCGCCGACAGCGAGGTGTCGGCCTTCCTCGACAAGCGGGGGGGCGGCATCCACCACCTGGCCCTGCGCGTGGCAGACGTCGACGCGGGCACCGCCGAGCTCAAGGCCGAGGGCGTGCGCATGGCGCAAGACCCAGCGCCCGGCGCGCACGGCTGCCGGGTAGCCTTCGTGCACCCCAAGGCCACGGGCGGCGTGCTGCTCGAGCTCTCGACGCCGCCCGTGGGGAGACGCTGATGCTGCGCGCAGGCTCGGCCAAGAATCGAGGCGCGCCCGCTGGGCCGAAGGTGCCGAGCGAGCGCCCGGGCCAGCCTGGGGGCCGGCGCGACACCAACCGAAAAGAGCGCATCAAGGCCCTGAGTGACGCCGCGCTCGCGCTCTTTTTACTCCGCGGCATCGAGGCCGTGACCATCGAGGACATCACCACCAAGGCCGGCGTGGCCAAGGGCAGCTTCTACCGCTACTTCGACGACAAGACCGCGCTGGTCGAGAGCTTGTTTGCGCCGGTGTCCGACGCAGTGCGCGAGGCCTTCGACCACAGCAGCGCGCGGCTGCGCGAGGCCCGCGGCCGCGACGAGGCGTTCTCATCGTACGAGCAGATCGGCGAGGGGCTCGGCCGCCTCATCTTGCACCACGCCGACGTAGTGCTGCTTTACTTGCAGGAGTGCCGCGCCCCCGCCGAGGGCGCGCGCGCGCCGGCGCGGCGCCTGGCCGACCTGGTGGCCGAGAAGGCCGTCGAGCACACCAAGCTGGCACGCGCCCACGGCCTGTTGCGCGACTTCCCCGCCGAGGTCTCGACCATGGCCGTCATCGGCGCCGTCGAGCGCATCCTGTTCTCCATCTTGAGCGGCGAGTTCAAGGGCGAGCCCCTCGAGGTGCCCGGCCAGCTCATCACGCTCATCCTCGACGGCCTGCGCGCGCCCGACCAGCAGCGGCCCGCGGGTTGACGTCTGGCGGCGCGAGCGCGATGCCGCAGCCATGATCGACCTCAAGGCCCTCGAGCAGGACCCCACGGCCTTCGCGGCCGCGCTGCGTCGCCGCGGCGACATCGCCAACCTCGATGAGCTCGTGCGCCTGGCGCGCGCGCGCAAGGAGGTGATCGGCAAGCTGCAGGCACTGCAAGAAGAGCGCAACAAGCTCAACGAGGGCATGAAGAAGGCCACGCCGGCCGAGCGCGAGGCGGCACGTGATCGCATGCGCGGCCTCGGTGACGACGTCAAAGCGCTCGAGGCGGAGCAGCGCACCGTGGAAGCGCAGCGCGACGCGCTAGCGTTGCACGTGCCGAACGTGCCCTTGCCCGAGGTGCCCGAGGGCACGGACGAGCACGGCAACGTGGAGGTGCGCCGCGTGCTCGAGCCGAGGAAGCTCGAGTTTTCGGCCAAGGACCACGTCGACCTCGGCGTGGCCCTCGAGCTCGTCGACATCGAGCGCGCGGCCAAGATCAGCGGCGCGCGCTTCGCGTTCTTGAAGGGCCAGGGCGCCAGGCTCGAGCGCGCGCTGGCGAGCTTCATGCTCGACTTCCACCTCGCCGCCGGCGACGTGGAGCTGGCGCCGCCGCTGCTCGTCACCGCGGCGACGCTCACGGGCACCGGGCAGCTCCCCAAGTTCGCCGAGGATCTGTTCACGGTGAATTTCGGGCCGCCCCAAGAGGCGGGCGCGGCGCCGCTCTACCTTATCCCCACCAGCGAAGTGCCCATCACCAACTACTACGCCGACGAGATCCTCGACGAGGAGCGCCTGCCGCTGCGCTTCTGCGCCTTCTCGCAGTGCTTCCGCGCCGAGGCGGGCTCGGCGGGGCGCGACACCCGCGGGCTCATCCGTCAGCACCAGTTCGAGAAGGTGGAGATGGTGCGCTTCGCCACTCCCGAGCAAGCAAGCGACGAGCTCGAGCGCATGGTGCAGCGCGCCAGCGATCTGCTCACGGCCCTCGAGCTGCCCCACCGCGTGGTGCTCTTGTGCACGGGCGACATGGGCTTCGCCGCCGAGAAGACCTACGACCTCGAGGTGTGGCTGCCTTCGCAGGGGAGCTACCGTGAGATCTCGTCGTGCAGCACCACCGGCTCCTTCCAGGCGCGCCGCGCGCAGATTCGCTATCGCCCCAAAGGAAACGACCCCAAGAAGCCCGAGAAGCCGCGCCCGCTCGCCACGCTCAACGGCTCGGGCCTGGCCGTCGGCCGCACCTGGGTGGCGCTGCTCGAGAACCATCAGCAGGCCGATGGGTCGGTGCGCATCCCCGAGCGCTTGCGCCCCTATCTGGGGGGCGTTGACGCGCTGCGCAAAGACGCAGGCCTTGGCAGCTCGTAGAATCTGTCTCGCCGGGCGAGGTTCCGGCGACAGGTCGAGTGGCCAACAAGGGAATACCAGGATTCACGTGAGCGTTCCGCCCGAGCGGGCTGGCCGCAGGCCACCTAGGCCTACATGGGCCTCGCCTTTTCCGTTCAGTGTGCTATGTCCAGCGCACCCTTTTTCTGCGCGCCGCGTCAGCGACAAGCGCCAAGGAGAGCGATAACCCCTTAGAAATGACTGAAAATACGGCGCGCTAGGAACGGATCAGATCAGTCAGCAGATCCGCGTTCACGAACGACCCGACGGTAGATCGATAAGACCGTGGGCAACTTTCGTGATCATCGAGCCGGGGTCTTGGAGAATCGTCGGGCACGACGAATCGCACGACCACCGGAGACTGGCACTGCGCGCCTGCGAGGTTAGCCCGAACGACCCAGGGACTTCTTTGCAAAGGTGGATGTGCTGTGGCGCTGAACTCGAGGACGACGACGCGGGGCACGATGACGACGAAGAAGACTTCCGTGAAGGGGCGGCGTCAGGACAAGGTCGAGAACGCGAAGGGGGTGCGTGCTCGCCTGGGGCCTGCGAAAGCGGAGAAGCCGAGGATTCTCACCAACAAGCTCAAGAAGAGCGCGAAGGGCGCGGTGTCGCTGCCGACCAGCAAGGTCGACGTCGCCGCTCTCGCGATCGCGGCGGCTGCCAAGGGCCTGCCCAAGGTGCGCGTGAAGCCCGTGGTGGCGCCGGCGCGTAAGAGCGTGCCGAACAAGGCGGTGCGCGCGCGCCGCGGCGTGCAGAGCGAGGCGGTGGCCACCGAGATCGCGCAGGCCATGCTCGGCGAGATGGCCGCGGGTGACGAGGGCTCGGTGCTGGCGCGCCAGGCCGCGCGCTCGCAGCGCGAGCGGGACCTGCTCGGTCGCCTGGCCGTCAGCCTCCAGCGCACCGACGACGTGCCGAACCTTGAGGTGGCCGCCGAGATCGTCCAGTGCGACGACGCCGACGCGCTGCGCATCCTGGTGGCCGTCATCGAGCGTCACGACGATCAGCACGCGCCCGACGCCAGCCGCGTCATCTTCGAGGTGGGCACGCGCGCGCCCGAGCTCTTGCAGCCGCTCGCGGATCGCTTGATCGCGATGTGCGAGGACTCGCAGAAGGGCATGCTGCCCTACACCATGTACGCGCTCTCGCCGCTGGCGCACCTGCACGCCGAGACGCTGTGGGACATGCGCGACCTGTTCTGGTCGTCGCTGGCCGACCTCACCGTGCCGGCCAGCATGGCGCAGGCGGGCGCGGTGCGCGTGTTGTCGGCCTTGTGCGCGGCCGGACCCGACTACGCGCGCACGCTCGCCGGTGGCCTCGTCGATCTGCTCGGCAAGTGCATGCCGAAGGACGTGGCCTTCTTCGCCGAGAGCGTGCTGCCGGCCTTGGGCACGGCGCACAGCCACCGCGCCAAGCCGGTGCTCGACCGCCGCATGAAGGAGCTCATGCCGGCCGAGGTGGCTCGTTTGCGGCGCGCGGTGCGCGCAGCGCAGACCGGCCAGCCGATCTTCGCGGCGGCGTGACGACGACGATGGTGAGAACGAGCGGGGCCGTCCTTGACGGCCCCGTTTGTTTTTTTCGGCGCGCGCTCGCTCGCCGGCTGCAGCCTCTGGGCGTGAGTGCGCTCATGGGCGTGGGCGTGAGCGCGTCGACGAAGGCAGCGCAGCGTTTGAACACCGCGCCTGGTGCGATGAGTCTCGAAGCGCGCTTCGTCAGCTCTCGGGTTCGTTGATACGGATTCGATCGAGCTCGGCGATCCAGAGTCGACCGGCAATGTCCTGGCGGGCGAGCTCCGCGAGGAGCACGGACACCGCAGCGTCGATGACCGCCGGTGTAAGGGCCCGCGAGTGGACAACTCCGTCGTCCTCGCGAGCGATCCATCGTCGCTGGCGGTGTCGCGTCCTCGGTCCGTGGCGACGGCCACGGCCCTGCGGGGCTCCTTGCCATCGACGCGCCTCGCTCGCGATCACCGATCGACTTGTCCATTCGCGGGCCCTAAGCGGTTCAGGCAGGCGCAGCACCGCGATGCCCGCAGTCGGACCTGGTGGGTGGCGAAAGGGGTTCGCGAAATCGAGGTCGAGCGTCTCCAGAGCTCGTTGCGCTCGGCCTTGACCCGCCCTGCGCGCCGGCGCGGAGCTGGCCATGGGCTCGACGGCGTCCCACGACGAGCCGATCTGCGGTAGAGGCGATCCGCTTCGCCCTCACCGGCGAAGAAAGGTCGTGCAGATCAGTTGCGCCGCTTCACAAGTCGAACCGCGTGCCGTCAGATTCCGAGCACGCGAACGGAGCGGAAGTGGACTTGAAGAC
Organism: Deltaproteobacteria bacterium; assembly: GCA_020850995.1. Taxonomy (GTDB): domain Bacteria; phylum Myxococcota; class UBA727; order UBA727; family VGSZ01; genus JACOUT01. The sequence continues at coordinate 762 of JADZDP010000075.1, read as the reverse complement.
TCGAGAGATCGTCGAAATCTGACGTGTACACGACGTCGCCACGCCGCGCCGCCGAGGCCATGACGATCGCGTCCACTGCGGTCGCCCGCTTCACGGCGGCAAGCGCCTCGCCGGCAACCTTCGCAAGGTCCTCGTCCATCGGCTCGACGTCCACGGATGCCAGGATGTCGGCGGCGAGGTCGGTGCGCCCGCGCCACCACTCCGTGATGACGACGGCGGGTACGCTCACGCGCAGATTGTCTCGAATCGCGGTTGCCAGCACGCGGCGCATCCGCTGGCGACGACGTTCGAGTGCCACGAGCGCGCCGGTATCGAAGGTCAACCCTGCCATTCGGCCCGGATCGCATCCGCCTCCGCAGGCGAGACCTCTGCATCAGGGCCAAAGCGCGCCAGAAGACGTTCGCGGGCCTCTCGCTGCCGGAGGAGGCGCGTCGCCTCGCCGATCACGGCCGACAGGTTCCCGCCGGAGCGCTTCGCGCGCTGGCGAAGCCACTTCAGGTCCTCCTTGCCAACGGAGATGCTGACCTTCTCGGTGCTCGTCATGATGCTACCTCGGTAGCAATCGTAGCATTTCCAGGCGGTCCTCGCGAGAAGCGACGGGTGACGCGGTCCGGCCGAGCCCGAACGGTGGCAGACCCGCCCGGCTCGAGAGAGCTCGAAACGCGCGCCCGCCGCGATTCGAACCGCCCTCCACCCCTGCACGAGGCCGAGCGGAGCGAGGCAGGAGCCGCAGCGACGGGAGTTGGGAGGGGGCCCCGCGTC
>JADZDP010000074.1 GCA_020850995.1 Deltaproteobacteria bacterium | reverse complement strand
TGCTCCGACATCCCGCGCTCGCGCGCCAACGGCTTCGACTACGACGGCACCACCAACACGGTCTCCTTCTTCGGCGCCTGCCGGCCCAAGAGCACCGAGCTCGACGTGCCCTTCGCGGTCTCCTACAGCGGTTCCAGCGTCCGTTGATTCGTTCCTCGCTCGGTCCTTGCCCGGATTGCTGCGTCGCGTGCTCGGCACGTGCCGACGGGCACGCGCCTCCGCTGCTCCTTGCCCTCGTGGCAAGCCCCTTCGCGATCCTCCGATCAACAAACGCTGGAACCGCTGTACAAGCACTGGATCGAGGACAGCCCGAACCCCGACGGCAACAACGAGCAGTGCACCCCGCCCCTGGTGCTGGCGCCCAGGGTAGAGACCATATGGAGCGACTGGCTCCGTCGCGCACGGTCGCGGATTATCACCGAAGCCGGAAGACCACGGCGGCAGCGCCGCATGCGAGAGGAGCCCGTCGCTCCATATGGTCTATCCCCTCTCGGACGTGCGCTTCGGCGACGTGATGTCGCGGCACATCATCGTCACGGCTGGCTGGGCCAAGGAGAGCAGGGACCAACCTCTACGCGCTCACCGGGAGCGGCAAGATGCGCTTCGCCATGCGACTGAAAGCGGGGCCCGGCGGTGAGAAGCCGAGCGGCGCCGAGTCGTGCTGCATGGGCGTGAATTCTCAGGGGCAGGTGCGCTTCTACACGAGCTGCGCCGGCTACCTGTTCGGCTTCGACATCGACGGCACCCGGCTCTGGCGCACCCCCACCGGCTGTGGTTCGGCGTGCAACATGCGGTGCGTCGGTCAACGCTTGTTCATGACGACGTCGAACGGCACCGCGGCTTGCGTGGACGTGACCGACGAGGCGATCGAGCAGGCCCGGCGCGGGAAGCTCGCCGAGGTGCGCACGACCACGTCGCTGCCGACGCCGCCGAAGCCAGCCGGAAAGTGACCTGCGCCGCCGCCAAATCGGCCCCCCTCCGGCTAGCCTGGGGTGGATGAATATCGTCGCCACCGCCCAGCAGCTCGCTCGCTCGCCGAAGTTCGGCAACGTCGAGCTCGCGCAGCTCCCGCAGAACCGGCGCCAGGAGCTGGTCGACAGCGTCGCTACGTCACTGAAGCTGCCCGCCGTCGAGGTGCAGCAGGCGCTCGTCGCCCATTGGAATGCCGGCAACGAGCGCGGCGCCACCGCGATGAAGTCAGGCCTGGTCGCGCCCGGTCGGACCGACGGCGCGACGCATGTGCGTGAGGGGGCGGGGGGCGCCACGCTCGCGTACTTCAACGCGAAGGTCGGCGCCATGGGCGGCAACATGGTCGACGTCGCGAAGTTGCCCGGCGCGGAGCTCCTCAGCGCCGGTGAGACGAAGGCGCTGGCGGCGCTCCACGCCGTGCGGCCCAAGCAACCGGTGCCGCTGTTTTTGCTCACGGATCCGAACAAGGATCCCGACGATCTCAGCGTCATGATCCACCTCAAGCACTTGAGCGACGCTGGCTTCGTCGACTTGAAGGGCGTCGTCACCACGCTCGGCGACACCGCCACGCGCACCAAGCGCGCCGAGTTCGCCGCGTCGGTGCTCGACCAGCTCGGCATCTCCGCGAAGGTCGGCGTGGGCGGCGACTATGCGTTCGAGGTGAAAGGCGCCGACGGCAACCTCGACAGCAAGGCCACCGAAGGCCGCAAGAAGGATCACGCGAAGTTCGTCGACACACCGCTCATGACGCCCGGCGTGAAGGTGGAGTCGGACGGCCGCGCCGTCTTACGTGAAGGCCTCAAGGGCGTCGCCGACAAGAGCGCGGTCCTCCTCGTCAACGCCGGCATGGCAGACGCCGCGGCGCTCCTCAGAGACGATCCGCAGCTCGCGAAGGAGAAGATCCAACGCCTCGTGATCATGGGTGGCGTGAACGCGGGCGTCGATGCCAACGGCCACGTGAGCGCCGACAGCCGCGCATACAACAACACGACGCATCAAGACTCGGCGAGCTTCGTGTATCAGCGCGCGCAGGAGCTCGGCATCGAGCTGGTCATCGTCGCAAAGGAAGCGGCGTACTCGGCGGCGGCGCCGCGGGCGTTCTACGACGGCGCTGCGAAGACCGGTCACGACGTCGGCGTGTACTTGAAGGAGCAGCAAGCGACGTCGCTGCAGCACCTGTGGGAGGGCATCAACGCGGGACACATGCCGCCGGCGCTCACACCCACCTGGTTCTTCAAGACATTCACCGACGTGCCGGTCGACACGCCCGCGGGCGCCGACGTCGTCGCCAAGGCGGTCGCGAAGCACGCTGACTTCGACGGCATCTGGCAGCAAGTCACGAAGTTCAACCTCTACGATCCGCTCGCGTTGCTCGCCGCCGCACCTGGCGCGTCCGACTTGCTCTTCAAGGGCGGCGACGTCGCTGGGACCGCCTCGAAGGTGCGCGTCATCGGCGCCGCAGAGGTCGCCGACAGCGGGCTCATCAAGGACCTCATGTCCGGCCTCGCCGTCGTCTCGCTCGCCTCGGCCACGCCCAAGGGCGCCGCGGCTCTCGGCGAGCAGCTCAAGCTCGGCGATCCCAAGCCCGGCAACCTCGACGCCGCCATGGCGCGCTACGTCGCGCGCTTCGGCGCGCCGCGCGAGCCGGGCATCGAGCTGGTCGCGTTCGACAAGGGCGCCGTCTATCGCGAGCGCGGCGGTCTCACGTGGCGGCCGGTGCCCAACGAGGTCGTCGACGGGGGCGCGTATCGACCGGTGCAATACACGTCGAAGGCCGTCAAAGACGAGGCCGCAAAGATCCTGCGCGGCGAAAAGACGTGGGCCCACAAAGAGCTCCTCTCGAAGCAAGAGCTCGGCGCGTTGGTCGGCAAGATGCGCAGCCACATGGGGCCCATCAAGACCGACCCCAGTGGGTTGCCGCTCAACCCCATGGGGCGCACGGGCGTCGCTGGGCGCGGCGAGAGCAACCTGGGCCCGATCCTCGCGCAAGACTTGTTGCTGAAGACGACCGATCCGGCGTCGGGCAAGGCGTTCGCGGTCCTCATCAAGCGTAAAGACACCGGCCGCTGGGCGATGCCCGGCGGCATCGAGGACGACAAAGACAAAGGCGCAAAGATCCCCACGGCGGTGCGCGAGTTCTTCGAAGAGACCGCCGCCACGCACAAAGACGCGTCCGTCGATGTGCAGGGCGAATTGCTCAAAGCGTTCAAGGGCGCCACCGAGGTGTACAAGGGCGGCTGCCCCAAAGAGCCGCGCAACACCGACAACATGTGGTTTGAGACGACGGTCTTCTCCGTCGAGGTGCCGTGGAAGCTCGCGAGCGGCCTCAAGCTCGACGGCAGCGACGACGCCAGCACCGCTGCCCTCGTCGAGCTCACGCCCACCGTCATCCAGTCGCTGCACGGCGATCATCCGGATTTCGTGAAGCTCGCGCTCGACAAGCGCGGCGAGTGAGGCGGGCGCCGTGCAACCCACGACAGCGTCGACGACGCGTTGCCCGCCCGAGCTGTTGACGCAGTTCCTCGCCACGCGAATGCGCAGCGCGATAGCGGCGGCGGACTCGGCGGCGGAGGCACTCCGCGGTGTCGGCGACTTTCAGCTCGTGCTCGCTGTGCGCGATGCGCGCGGCGACCTCGACTACGGCGTCATCGACGTGCGCGCCGGTGTCGTTTCTTCGCGGGGCGCAGACGCCATCAACGCGCGCGCGCCGTACGCATTGCTGCAGCTGACCTCCATGCAGGTCGCCGCTATGCTCGCGGGCGGCAGCGTCGAGCCGGAGCTCGCGTTCGAGACGGCGCCGTTGTTGGCGATGATTGCGCGGGCGCTGAGCGCGAGCAGCGGGGTGTCGCCATGGCAAACCCGCTTGTAGGCCCGCGCGCGCCGGGGACGCGCGTCGTCAACGACAGAAGCGCAATCTTCCAGGCGGCGAAGCAGGCCACCGACGTCGCCAAGGTCGCGCTGCCGAAGTCGCTCACGGACGCGATCGCGGCCGAGGACGTCGACGCCTTCGTCCACAGCCTCGCGACGCTCAAGCCAAGCACGCGCGCAGACGACGCGACCTATCTGCGCTTGCTCGAGGCAGGGCTCAACGCGCTCGGCACCAACACGAAGATCCTTGGTGCGGCCGTCAACACGCTGTTTGCGCGCGCGAGCGGCAGCTCGGTGCGCCTCGCAACCACCGCGGAGAGCCGACAGAGCCCGCTTTTGCGCGCGATGGACGACGGCATGCTGCTCACCGGCGTGCTGCGCCACGAGCTCGCGCGCTACCACCTCGAGCAGGACTCGCTCATGAGCAACCTCAAGGCGGCCACGAGTGCGGACGCCCCCACGGCGCGCCGCGACGCGATTCTCGCCGTGGAAGCGAAGGTGAACCTCGCCACCGCGCCCGACTACGTCGCAGGCGCGATCATCGACGCGTACGTCATGAGCGACGCGTGGGCCGACGCGGCGCGCGTGGTCGAGAGCGCTCACCCCGACTTTCAAGCGCTCGCGAGCTCCAATGACACGCATGCGAAGCTGTTGCTGCTCACGCGTCCCGCCTCGCTGACACCGGCGATCGTCCAGGGCCTCTCCGCGGACCTGCGCGGCAGCCAGCGCCTCGATGCCGCGCTTGCGATCAAGACCACCACGACGACCGCGGCGACCACGACAGGAACGCGCGCGACGTTGCTCGCGCAAGCCGCAAAAGATCTGACCGCGGCCGTCAAGCACGCGCCGCTCGGCGTGTGGCCCGCCGTCGACCTCATGATCACGCAGCTCGCGCGCGGCGACAAACCGCGCGCGCACGTCGCTGCGCAGCTCGTTGCCGAAAACGCGCTGCATTTGCACGGTTGGCACCAGGCGGACGCCGCCGATCTCCTGGCTGGCGCCGCCGCGCTCACGGTCTTGGGACGCACCGCGGAGGCAGCGACGCTGCTGAGCGCCGCGGCGTCCGCGCCGGCCGGCGACTTCTGGGCGGCGGCGCGCGCGCAGCGCGCATGCGACACGGTCCGCGTCGGAGCGATCTCAGGGACTGCGGGCGCGACGACGACGACGAAGGCGCCTGTGCCGAAGGCGACATCGGGCACAGCGACAGATGACGCCGTCATCAACAAGACGTATGGCTACGCCGCGACCAAAGCGCGCGTCTATGCCGGCAACTATCGCTTCGGCGGCATCGCGCATGATGAGCGTTTCACGCCGGAGAACGCGCGCTTCTTCGCGCGCCTCCTCGATGCCAACGGCATCATGAAGCAGACGGACCCCGCTGCCGTCAATCAGCGCATCGATGAGCTCATCCGCGCGCACAACCACACGCGTGAGATGGAGGACATGGGCAGCGAGACGCACAAGGTCTTCGATAAGACCGTTGTGGGCCTCAAAGAGGTGATGCCGGGCAGCAAGGTCAACTGCGCGACCGACGTCGCCGCCGATTGGCTGTTGCGCCTCTCCGACTGCCGGCAACACGCGGCGATCAAGTGCGCGATGTTCGAGACGTGGAAGGCCGGCCAACGCACCACGCACCTGCAGGGCTTTCTGAGCGCCAGCGAGAAGGGCGACGTGCGCGGCGCCGCCACAGCGATGAAGGCAGTGAAGTCGCTGGACGCGATGACGATGCGAGTCCTCGAGATCGTCGTGGTGCATTCGGCCGACGGCAAAGCGCTGGAAGAACACACCGCCAACATGCTGCTGCAGCGCGGACCGACGGGAAAGCTGCAGGCGACGCTGGCGGACTCGTTCTACCAAAACCTCTACAACCTCGGCGGCGGCACAGTCACCGCGGCAGTGACCGAGCAGGGCGCCGTGCGCTTCGAGAGCAAGGGTCTCAAGCGCAGCGACGGCGCAGCGATTCACCTCGACACCGCCGGCTATGCGGGCGATCGGTCGCGCCCCGTGGGCGCGAGCGGCCTCGATCAATTGAACTTCCGGGGACGGCAGCTCGCCGGAGAACAGTGGTCGTCGAAGGCGTCATTGCAAGGTGTGGACTTCGGCGCGCTGACGTGGCTCGCGAATCCGCAGAAGCTCACTGAGAACATGGTGGCGTTCGGGACGAGCATGCTCGCCGCAAAGACCATAAGCGCGCAGGTGGAGACCCTCGTGCAACATTGTCCCGAGATGCTGTGGCTGACCGGCAACTCGCGGGCAACGCCGGAGGCGCTGGCAGCAAACGTCAAAGACGCTCGCCTCAGCTACGACGACGACGCGGCCACGGTGGAGCTTTGGCTCAAGGCCCCCCAGTTCGCGAACAACGCGATGGGCAGCGTGTTGCTGTGCGCGCTCGCGAACGGTGACTACGAGGGCTTCACGCATTGCCAGAAGGACGCGGTTCGCTTGACGAAGGCGTCCTTCGACGCGCTCGCGAGTGACGTTCGCGCGAGCCTCACGCGCATCGGCAGCGACGCAGCTCCGCAGCTCAAACCCGACGAAGCGATGGCGCTCGGCCTCGCGACGCTGACCTACTACGCGACCTTCAAAGATCTGCCGAAGCTCGAAGCGACGCGCAAGGTGCTGGAAGAGTCGCTCGGTGGCGACGTCGCCGCGAGCCCGGAGGCGCTTCTGCACAAGGTGCTCGGCCGTCAGCTGCGCTTCCTCACCGATCCGTCGTCCTTCAACGCCGACAGCCAAGCGCTCGCCATGAAAGCGCTCATCGCTGCGCCCACGTTCGAGACGCTCGCGCTTGGCACGCGCAAGGCCGTGGTGGGTGCGTTCGGCGCCGACTTCAACCTCGGCCAGATGCTGCAGCTGTTGGAGTTCCCCGCGGTCAAGCTCGCCGAGCTCGCGAAGCTGCCCGGCACCGAGCGCGAGCTCGTCGACGTCGAAGGCTTGATGGACATTGCGTCCGTCAAAGGATCCGTGGTGCGCGACGGCTCCGCCACGATCACCGAGGACTACTATCGGCGCTACACCGCGGCGAAACAGGCGACGCAGGCGACCGTGGGCGGAACGAAGTCGCCGGTCGACGCGTTCAACGGCTTGTTCGACGCGCTGACGCCCGGCCTTGGGCTCGATCCGAAGAACCCGACCGACCTCGTCATCGGCAAGATCGCCGTTGCGTTGCAGGCGACCACGCCTGCGTTTTGCACTGCGCTGCGCGACGCCCTCGCGGAGCTCCCGGTCGCCGATCGCGCGCTTCTCATCGCCGAGCTCGCCGAGAACGGTCTCGCGCGACGCGCCATCATCCCGCGCAACCTGCCTGCGCTCATGCGCAACCTCGAGCGCAGCGAGCCCGCGACCAACGGCAACGCGCAAGCGAGCGCTGCGTTGAACGCGCTCAAGGCGGTGCTGCCGCTGCTGCGCGAGGTGCGCGCGCACGTCGATGCGAACGCCACCTCGGGCGGCGGCACCTACCAGATCGATCTGCTCGCGCTCGCCGGTCTCGCCGCGACCGCACCGGAGCGCGTGCGCTCCGGTGCGCAGACGAGCTGGGAGTACGGCGCGGATGGCGCCACGCTGCGCGTCGGGTGAGGGTCGACGCGATGGACCGCTCTTCGATGACCGAGCGCGCCGCGGGCGACATGACGGATATGGAGATCGATGTCGCGGGTAGGTCGGGCCATCGCCATCGGGCGTTCGATGGCTACGAGCCGTGGCTCCTCCGCCTTGCGGCGTACGCGACGTTGCCCGAAGTTTCGGCGGCGCAATTGTCTGTCGAAGCTTCAGCGGCGCAATTGCAATCGATCCTGGGCACAGACGTCTGCTTCACGGAGCAAACCGCGAAGCTGGGTATGGGTAGAGGACCTTCAACCAGGGCTTTCGCTGGCGGACCGCCCCTGACGAGCAGGGCGGCCCTGAGCGGCGAGATCCCCGCACACCCATGCGATCACGCCTGCCCGGCAGATCCACTCATCCCGCCCAGAGGCGCTCTACAGGGCGCTCGACCCTTTCGTGCGCCGCTACGTCGGTTTCCTCGAGGTGGAGGCGCTCCCGCTCGGGACCGGCGCGGAGCGCGAGGTGGAGCTGGTGCTCCCGGTCGCCGAGCGCGCATCGTTTCGCAAAGCGGCGCGCCTGCTGCTGATCGACGACCTGGCGGTGGCATTGGTGCGCGTGACGCGCTCGTGATCCGGCGCCGACGGGCGCCCGCTCACCGGACGGGAGCGGCCGTCCGGCGTCACATCGGCCGCGCGGTGCGTTGGCCCGCGTCCGTGGCGCGAAGTACCATCACCAGGGACCTTCGCTCTTCACCGGGTCATAGGAGCTGCGATCATGCGGAGACGGTGCAACGGGACCATCGCTGGCTCGCTGGTGGTGGCGCTGGCGTGCACCTTGGGGACCGCCTGTGTCATCGAGCGCGGCGAAGGCGAGAGTGAAGGCGAGGGTGAAGGCGAGGCCGGGAGCTTGCGGTGGTACGAGACCTGCGGCGATCCATCCTGCGCTGGCTTCGTGGCGCCCACCGGCACCGCGGCCTGCGACACCGAAGTCGCCGGCGCGGCCTGCGCGAGCGCTGACGCCGAGTGCTATCTCGTCGGTGACGGGTGCAACGTGCACCTGCGCTGCACCGACAGCGATCCGACCATGCAGCCGGGCGGCTGCCCCATCTCGGTGCCAAGCGCGAAACAGGACGTCCGCTTCCTGAGCGACGCCGAGATCGACGCGGCGCTCGGCCGAGTGCTCTCGTTGCAGCTCGCGCGCTGGCAGTACGTGTCGGATCCAGGCAGGCACGACTACCTGGGCTTCCTGATCGATGAGCATGCCCCCGATGACGCCGTGTTGCCGCGAGGCGACCGCGTCGATCTCTACGGCTACACGAGCCTCGCCATCGCGGCCGTGCAGGCGCAGCAGCGCCGCATCGACACGCTCGAGCGCGAGCTCGCGGCGCTCAGGGCGACCGACGACGCGGACGCCGCGACCTGCGCACTGCCCTGACGAGCTGACCCGACGGCGGCCGCTCACCCTCCGTCGTACGCGGGCAGCACCAGCGTCACCTCCTCGGTGACGACGTGGCAACCGTCGGCGGTGCGCTCGATGGTCGAAGAGGCGCGCAAGCAGTCGACGAAGAACGAGTGCACGAGTAGCGCCCAACTGTCGTTGCTCGTCGACGCGATGAAGAAGCTGGCGGCGGAGTCGCCCGAGCAGGCGACCGCGACGCTCGCCGCCGTCGCGCCGGTTCCGCCGCCGGCATCGGGGCCGCA
>JADZDP010000073.1 GCA_020850995.1 Deltaproteobacteria bacterium | reverse complement strand
GGGCTACGCGGGCATGCTGCTGCTGGCGCTGGTGCCGCCGCTGTGGCGGCGCGTGATGGATCCGCGCGTCCACGCCTGGCAGGAGCGCCAGCGCCAGCTCGAGGCCGTAGCGGATCAGGGATAGAGCTCACACACGTTCCACGACGGACCGCTCTTCTGTGCAGGAGGCCCGTCGTTCGCCGCGTGCTGCGGCTCTATCGCGCTTTTCGGCAAGCGCAGCGTGGGCGGCGTCCACGCGCGCCGACGATCATGGGTCGACGCCGAACCGAAACAGACCAGGGCCTTCGATGCGCAACGTCGACGGCGCGCCCGGATGCGCGGTCAGCACCGCGTCGATCAGCGGCTGCTTCGATGCGCTGCCGACAACGCGCACGCGCGTCCCTGCGCCGACGCACATCGCAGACTCCACGACGTCGTCCGGTCGCAACAGCCGGGGCACGACGAGCTCTTGCACATCGGTATCGCTGGAGCCGAGCTGCACGGTGAGGGGAAAGAACCTCGCGGGCAGGGCAGAGGTGTCGACGGCGATCGAGGTCGACCCCTCCCGCAACGGGCGGTCGGCCGCGGTGTACGGATCCTTCGTCGCCTGCAAGGTCCACATCGCGCACGGATTGCCGCGCAGCGTGTACTCGACGCCGGGCTCGACGGACGCGATGCGCGTGTCCACCGTCTTGCCGTCGCGCACCTCGATGGTCGCCGAGCCGCCCTTGACTGCTCGCGCTCTCTCGACGCGCGCGCCGTCGATGCGGACCTCGAGGCGCGCCCCGGCGCGCCAGCCCGTCTCGGTGTCAATGACGATGTGCGCGGGTCCGCGCTGGTCGGCGCGCGCCTTCGCGGCGGCGAGGCGTTGCTCTCGCTCGAGCGCATCTTCCTTGCGCATCATCTCGGCCACCGCGACTGCAGCGCACGCCTCCTGGTCGCCGCGCGTGCACGAGCCCTTCGTCACTTGTTCGCAGCGAGCGTCGGTCAGCGCCTTGGCGACGGCGGGCACATCGCGGATGGCGCTCACTGCCCGGCACGCGGCACCGACCTCGAGGCACGCGCGCTCTTCACCGAGCGTGCACGCCAGGTCATAGAGGAGCACGACATCGACGATGTTCTCCCCGCTCTTGCGCAGCTCTTCCGCTTGTTCGAAGACCACGCGCGCGGAGCGCTCACCGGGCTTGTCAGCGGTGACCGCCGTCGCGGGCGCGGGCTCTCGCGCGACGACGCTCGAACACGAGATCAGGGTGACGATGACGACGTTGCGCGTGAGCGGCATGCGCATCGTTCTAGCAGACTCTTGAACGACGGCCTGCACCCGTGCCGGTGCCCGCAGGCTTCGCGCAAAGAACCACGTGCCCAGCCAGGAGCGCCGGCGAGCTGACCATGCAGGGGTTCAAAACGAGCGACTCGCCTCGACCACATCATCCGCCCTCACATCGAGTCGCTCGTGGTCGAGGTGGGCTGCGATTGCATGCGCGCCGCCCCAGCGAAGATGCGCCGTCGCCGAGACACTTCGCCGGGCCATGGTGTCGAGGTGATATCGTCCCTTGGATGACGCCGCGCGCGTGCATGCTTTTGTTCGTCGCCACGATCATCGGCGGCCTGACCTCTTGCCCCGAGCCCGCCAATCGCTGCAACGCCGACTCCGACTGCCCCATCAACGAGGCGTGTCGCTTGGGCTCTTGCGCCGTCGTGACGGGCGAAGGCGAAGGCGAGGGCGAGGGCGAGGGCGAGGGCGAGGGCGAGGGCGAAGGCGAAGGCGAAGGCGAGGGCGAAGGCGAAGGCGAAGGCGAAGGCGAAGGCGAAGGTGAAGGCGAAGGTGAAGGCGAAGGCGAGGGTGAAGGCGAGGGTGAAGGCGAGGGTGAAGGCGAGGGTGAAGGCGAGGGTGAAGGCGAGGGTGAAGGCGAGGGTGAAGGCGAGCCTCCGCCCTCCCCCTGGGAGCACTGGGGTCGAAACGAGCCCAACGATTGGGGCGCGGACGAGGACTGCATGGGGATCGTCATCGCCATCGAGGATCACGACAACGTGCGTGGCGATTGGAACGACGATCCCTGCGGCGACACTCATCCCTATGCCTGCGAGGTCCCAAGCCCCGCCGCCGATCCGGCCTGCACCACTGCTCCGGTCGGCACGCGGCTCCTCGCCGCCTGCACCCGCGACGTCGATTACGTCAGCGCGCGCAACTACTGCGCCGCCTACGGTGGCGCGCTGGCGCGCATCGACAGCCCGGCTGACAACCACGAGCTCGTGGACCTGCTCGTCGACGTGATGCCCGGCGCCATCGTCCAGGTGTGGCTCGGCGCCACCGATGAGGTGGACGAGGGCGTGTTTCGCTGGGTGGACGGCACGCGGGTCCCCGCACCCTTCTCCCTCTGGGGCCTCGACCAGCCCAACGACCTGGCACCGGGCGAGGACTGCCTGGCCATCAGCCTCCAGAGCATCAACGGCGTCGAGCCTGGCGAGTGGGTCGATCGCTCCTGCGCCACCGAGGCCAAGCCCTTTGTCTGTGACGCTCCGGCACAGGGTGGCCCCAACGCCCCCGGCTGCAGCGAAGAGATGGTGGGCGGTCGACGTCGTTTCGTTTGTACGCTCGCCGCCACGCAGCCCGTGGCCGAGGGCACCTGTGGCAGCGAGGGTGGCCACCTCGCGCGCATCGACAGCGCCGCCGAGAACCTGGAGCTGCTGGCTGCGCTCACCGGCAACGCAGCGATCGCCGTGTGGCTCGGCGGCAGCGACGCCGAGGAGGAGGGCGTCTGGCGCTGGCCCGACGGCTCCATCTTCGAAGAGCTCCCCTGAGTGTCTGCACGACACGGGCAGTGACCGCGTGCGCCTGAGCCGTCAGCACACCCACGGCTGCTCGCGTGCGTCAAAGGAACGCCCGCGTCCCCTTGCCGGGCAGCGCCCCCTCGAGCGGGCGACGATAGGGCGCATCAAGCAGCCCCTCGATCCGATCCATGAGCAGGGCGGTCGCCGCGTCGAGCGTCGCGCGGTGCGCGCGTTCATCATCGGGGCAAAACGGACGGTACGTCGCTGGCAGCGCGGCGAGCAGCGTGCGGACGTCGAGCGGCTCACCGACGCGCACGGTGACCCGCCCACCTCTGGGCAGCGGCGTTGCGCCGATCCACGCTGATCGACAGCCGCTCATCCCCACGGGCACGAGCGGCACGCCGAGCGCGCGCGCGAGCTGCACCGCGCCGCTGCGCCCGCGACCGAGGCGTTCGGACACCGTCCCCTCCGGGTAGATGTGCACATGGAAGCCCGCTTCGACAGCCTGGCGCGCCAGGCGCAGCGTCTGGGTCATCGACGACGCATACACCTGCTCGAGCTGCGTTCGCAGCGTCGTGCGTGACGGCTCGAAGCTGTGCCCGAGGATGCTGCGCGGCAGACCGAGCAGGCGCGTGAACGGCTCCCGTTCGGGTAACGCGGTTCCCACGTCGAGGTAGCGGCGCAGCGCGCGGTACTCGTCGTCCGTGGGGCGCCGCCCGATGGTGCTGGTGAAGTCGACGAGCAGCAGGTAGCCGCGCGAGACGATGGGCACGACGCCCGCGCGCTGCATGACGAAGCGCAGCGGCGCGGCGTGAAAGTTCTTGGCCTTGCTGATGGTTACGGCGCGATGGCCGACCAGATCGAGGGCGCGCAGGAACGAGAGGAAGTCGTAGCGCTGGGTCGAGTTGGTGCACAGGAGCGCGGGGGTGCGTGGGAGGCGCTCGGCGCCCTCGACGACGACGTGGTGGCCGACGGCGCGCATGAGGGGGCGGAAGGTGTCGGCCAGGATCGGCCACCACAGGGTGGAGGGAAGCGGGTGGTAGCTGGTGAAGAACGCGGGGGTGAGCATGGCTCCTCCGGGGTCAAGCAGCGAGCGGGGCGCGGAGCTCGGGCGTGGGTCGCGCGAGCTCACGCGCGAGCACCGCCTCGATCGCTCGCCGCCGCGCCGCGGCTACTTCAGGGTAGACGGGCAGGAACACCAGCTCCTCCACGAGCGCGCGCAGGGCGGGCGGGGCGTGGATGCCGCCGACCGCGCTGATGTTCGAGGCGCCCGACGCGTCGACGCCTGCCTCGGCGAGCGCAGCGCGCAGGCGCTGGGGATCGCTGGCACGCACCGCGAAGGCCCAGTGCGTGCGGTTGTGCGCCGCGGCTCCTATCGCAACGCCGAGCGCCCGCGCAGCCTCGAGCGCGCGCTCGCCCAGGGCGGCCCGCGCCGTCAGGCGCGCATCGGCGCGGCGCGAGCTCGGCGCAGAGACGCGTCGCGCCAGGAAGCGCAAGAGTGGCGCGCAGGGTCGAAGCCGCAAGAGCGAGAGCAGCTCGGCGGTGTCCTTGGCGGGGAAGCCGCGCGTCGCCATGCGCAGCACGTCGCCAAGGGCCTTGCCGGCGGCGGCCACGAGCAGCGCAAGCGCGCCGTACACGACCGGGTGCTGCGCGAGCAGGAACAGCGCCGACTTTGCGACCTTCTTGGTGAACGCGCCACGCGCCTGGGCGGGCCAGCGCGCCTGCACCTGCGTCATGCGAGCGCGCAGCTCGGCGTCGCGCACGATCACCAGGGCGCCGCCGAGCGAGGTGCGCGTCTTGAGCGTGCCGAAGCTGAACATCGACAGCTCCGCGGCCGGGTGACCCCACCAGCCGGGCCCGGCGAAGGCCTGCGCGCAGTCCTCGAGGAGCGCGAGGCCACGCTCGCGACAGAGGCGCGCGAAGGGCTCGAGCTCGGCGCGCGCGCCGAAGAGGTGCGCGACCAAGAGCGCGCGCGTGCGCGGCGTGATGTGCCGCCGCACGTCGGCGATGCGCGGCGCGAGCGTCTGGGGGTCGACGTCGAGGGGCACCACCCGCATGCCGTATGCCTCGAGGATGCGCGGCATGTCGGTGATGGTGAGCGCGGACACCAGCACCTCGTCGCCGCGGTGCCAGCGGCCGCTCTGAAGCTGCGCCTCGAGGTAGGCGCACAGCGCCGAGCGCACCGACAAGAACGCGAGCGCGTCGGGGGCGACGCGCTCGGCCTGGGCGCGCGCCTCTTGCTCATCGCTCACCAGCAGGGCGCGCGCTGCCGACGCGAGCGCGCGCACGTCGAAGTCGATGCGCAGGGGCGGGACCAGCGACAGCGTGGGTCGAGACATGAGCACCTCCACGCTGATCGAATGCACGGCCGATGCCCGCGCCCGCACGCCGCGTCCGCGCGCGGCCACGGGCGGCACGCAACACGCTCACCACACGCGCGCAACACGACGCCGGCGATGTGCTGCCCTGCGGTCGAGGCCCGCTACTCCTCGATGCGCACCTCGACACGACGGTTCTTCGCGCGACCCTCCGCGCTCTGGTTCGAGGCGATCGGCAGCTGCTCCCCGTACCCCTTGGCCTGCAGTCGGCTCGCGGCGATACCGCTGCGGACGAGGTAGGCGACGACCTCATCGGCGCGCCCCTGCGACAGGCGGAGGTTGGCCTCGTCGCTGCCAGCGACGGCTATCCGCGGTGCGCTCAGCGCCGTGATCGCGCGGCCATCAAGCGCTGCAGACGCTTGATGGCACCCGGCTCCCGCAGCTCCTGAAGCACCTCGAGCACGCGCCCTGCGTCGACCAGCCCGCGCTTGCGCAGCTCTTCGAGATCGAGGGCGTCCTTGTGGCGCTCCGACAGGAGCTTGTTGGCGACGATCAGGTGCAGCGGCCACACGGGCACCTTCTTGCGCAGCACCAGCGCCGGGCGCGCGCTCATCATGGCGCTCACGTCGGGCTCCGACGAGGGGAAGAGCAGGTCGATGCGCGACTCGGGGTCGCGGCGATCGGGGATGGCCGCGTAGTGGATGTCCTCGACCACCTCGTCCACCGCCACGCCGTGCGCGCGCAGCGCCGCCAACAGTGGCTCGCGCGCGTCGTCGCCGATGAAGAGATCGATGTCGCGCGTGGCGCGCGTGTACCCGTGCGCGGCCATCGCAAAGGCGCCGCCCACTGCCCAATCGGCGTCGAGCCGCTCGAGCTCCCGCACGCAGCGCGCGAACGCGGCGCGGAGCTTGGCGGGCGCGCTCATCGCGCAGCCTCGAGGCGCTTCAGCGCCGACACGGGATCGAAGTGCCGCCGCGCCCAGCGATCGCCGCGCTCATCGCCCTTCGCCAGGCGCGCGAGCTCGGCGCGCAGCGCGCGCCGCGTGGTTAACCCGGCGTCGAGGAGGCGCAGCGCGTCGGCGTGCTCCTTGGCGCGCGCCGACATGAGCTTGATGGCGGTCAGCGCCAGCGCCGGCAGCACCGGCACGCTCACGCCTCGCAGCGTGCGTCGCACCGCGCGGTGCAGCATGGTCGCGGCCGGCTCCATGCGAGGGAAGATGAGGTCGATGCGGTCGTCCTCGCCGTTCCCGTGCGGGTAGGCGGCGGCAAGCTCGTCGCTGAAGTGCGCGATCCCAAGCCCGGCGTCGCGAAAGACGTTGAGCACGGCGCGGTGCCGATCGTCGACATACAGGTCGACGTCGCGCGTCTCGCGCGGCAGGCCGTGGGCCTCGAGCGCCACCGCGCCCGTGAGCGCCCAGGGCACGCCGCGGCGCTCGAGCTCGGGGACCAGCGCGAGCAGCGCGGGCAAGGCGGCGCCGCCGCCAGTCACGGTCACGGGCGTTGCGCCAGCTGCGCCGCGCGCGCGGCGACCGACGGCGCGCAGCGCCCCCATCGTGGTGGCCGGGTTCGACTCGAGCAGCGCGAGCAAGGCGAGCAACTGCGCGCTCGGGCGCGCGCGCTCGTGGCGCAGCTTCGAGAGGTAGCCGGGCGAGAGGTGCAAGAGCCCCTCGAGCTCCGTCAGCGTGTGCCCGCGCGCCATCAGGCGCGTGAGGAGGCGTCCGGGATCGAGCGCCGGTGTGGCGGGTGCGGCGCGGGAGCGAACCATATGGGAATCATTCCCAATCGCCGTCGCGCACGCAAGCGCGGCGACCGCTCACAGGTCGTCGAGGTCCACGTCTTCCGAGCCTGGGCTCGTGGGCCCACCCTCGGCGCTCATCACGACCCCCGGCTCGGTGACCGCCACGCCCGTCAGCCCCGTGGCGCTGCGGATGTTGGTAATGGGCCGCCCGATGAGCCCCTTCTCACCACGGCTGCCCACCAGCGCGCGCGCCCAGCCGGCCACGTCGACGGGCGGCCACTGCGCCAGGATCTCCTCGAGCTCGAGCCGGAGCTGTTGTGCGCTGGCGTGGCGCTCGGCGGGGTTGCGCGCCGCGGCCGAGAGCAGGAGCGCGTCGAGGATGGGCGGCACGCCCGGCACCATGGACGAGAGCGGCGCCAGCGGCTCGTCGAGGATGGCACGCATGGTCGCGAGGCGATCGCCGCGTTGGAAGGGCAGGCGCGCGAGCGCGTGGTACATGGTCATCGCCATGGCGTAGACGTCGCTCTTCACGCTGGCCGGCTCGCCCTGCAAGAGCTCGGGCGCGAAGTAGGGCACCTTGCCCTTGACGGCGCCGTGCTCCTCGTCGTGTGAGCCCAGCGCCTTGGCGATGCCGAAGTCCGACAGCTTCACCTCGCCGGTGCGGCTCACCAAGATGTTCTGCGGCGAGACGTCGCGGTGCAGGATCGGCTCCACGGCGCCGGCGCCGTTCTGCGCCGTGTGCGCGGCGTGCAGGCCGGCGCTGGCGTCGGCGATGACGCGACACACGAGCTCCACGCTGGCCGGGCACCCTTGCTCGCGCCCACGGCGCAACAGGTCGCCGAAGTCGAGGCCGTCGATGTACTCCATCGCCAGGTACAGATCCTCGGCGCCGCGGCCAACGGTGAGCACGCGCACCACGTTCGGGTGCTGGATGCGCCGCGCCAGCCGCGCCTCTTGCAGGAACATCTCGCAGAACTTCGGGTCCTCGCGCAGCGCTGGCAGGATGCACTTGATGGCGATGAAGTGGTTGGGATCATCGGCGCGCACGCCGCGATACACCTCGGCCATGCCACCGGCGCCGATGCGATCGAAGAGCTGATAGGCCGCGGTGGTCTTGGCGCGTGGCCGGTTGGCGGTGCGCGCGAGATACGCGCGCTCGACCTTGGCGCGCAGCTCGTCGGCGCGGGCCAGCAGATAGGGGCGGTGCGGCCCGGGGGGCACCGCGCGCGGGTCGAGCTCGGCCAGGCGCTGCTGGTAGGCGCGCTCGATGGCCGCCAGGCCCGCCGAGCCCGACAGGCCGAGCACCGCGTCGATGTCGGTCTCGGGCTTGAGCTCGAGGTAGAGGTTGAGCACCTCGGTGGCGCCTTGCGGCAGCGCCGAGAGCTGCGAGAGCAGCTTGGCGTCGGCCTGCGCCAGTGTCGGTTGCGCGCTGGCGGCGCCCGCGTGACGACGTGCGTGTTCGGCGCGGGGCTTGGGGGTGGGCGAGAGCTGCACGAGCCCGCTGTCGGCCAGCGTCTGCAGCACCATGCCGCCCATCATGGGATCGAGGCGCGCGGCCGCCAGCACCTCGCGCGCCGCCTTGGTGCCGTCGACCACGAGGGCGAGGTCGATGCCACCGGTGAAGCTCTTGATGCGCGCCGCAGCGCTCGCGAGCTCACCCGTGGCGATGGGGAACAAGGGCGCGACGCGCTCGGCCAGCCGCAACAGCTCCGTGGGTGGCAAGGCGCGCAGCTGCGCCTCGAGCACGAAGCCGAAGGGGTTGACGCCGGAGAGCGGCGTGGCGTCGATGGCCTCGGCGTCGTCGAAGAAGCCCCACGCGCCCAGCTCCGCCGACAACACGTGGCGGCAGGCCTCGCGCACCTCGTCGCGCAGGGCCTCGAGCACCACCACGGGTCCGGCGCGGCGCGCCAGCGTCGCGAGCACGTGGCGACCCGGCGCGGTGTCGCGCAGCGGCCCGCGCGCGCGCACGCGGCGCTCGAGCGCGGCGCCACCGTCGGCGATAGCCCAATGCACCGGCTCGCCGCCGAGAAAGAACAGCGTGCCGGCGGCGGCGCCGCCGTCGATCACCAGGCGCCCGGTGCGCTCCTCCAGAAACAGGTGCACCAAGAGGCGCGTGCCACGCCCGGGGCCGAGGTCGCCGGTGAGCGAGGCCACACCCGGCTCGGCCCGCGCGACGGAGCGTTGCTCCTGCGCCGGAGTGCACGCCGGCGCGCCCTCCTTCGACGGGGTGGGGCGCCCGCTCAGGCTGACGATGCGTAGGGCCACCAACGACCCTTGTCGCACAGTGCTCGTCTCCCTGCACCTCCGCGCCCGCGGGCGCGCCAGCATGAGGCGGCGGTTGGTGTCTACGCCGATACTCCCCGCCGCTTCGGCGCCGCTCCCCTTGACGAAGCTGGCCGCTCACACCATCACCGGCGCCCATGACGACGAGCACGAGCAGCGACAAGCCCGCCGCCAAGGACGCGCCGCCCGCCGCCCCCGCCGCGCCGTCGGCCGCACCATCGGACGTCGTCACCCTCACCATCGACGGCGTCAAGGTGACGGCCAAGAAGGGCATGCTGCTCGTCGAGGCGGCCAAGCTCGCCGGCGTCGACATCCCGGTGTTCTGCTACCACGATCGCTTGAAGCCCGTGGGCGCCTGCCGCATGTGCTTGGTCGAGATCGAGAAGATGCCGCGCCTGCAGACGGCATGCACCACGCCGGTTGCGCAAGACATGGTGGTGAAGACCGCCAGCGACAACGCCAAGGGCGGGCAACGCTCGGTGCTGTCGTTGCTGCTCGCCAACCACCCCCTCGATTGCCCCGTGTGCGACAAGGGCGGCGAGTGCCCGCTGCAAGACAACGCCTTCGGCTATGGCCCGGGCGCGTCGACGTTCAAGGAAGAGAAGCGGCACAACGACAAGGCCTTCGAGCTCTCCGAGCACATCCTCCTCGATCGCGAGCGCTGCATCCTGTGTTACCGCTGCGTGCGCTTCCACGAGGAGATCCCGGGCGATCGCGCCCTGGGCGTCGTGGAGCGCGGCGGCCACGGCATGATCGGTGTGCCCGCGGGCGATCGCTACGACTCGCCCTTCTCCGGCAACGTCATCGATCTGTGTCCGGTGGGCGCGCTCACCTCGCGCCAGTACCGCTTCCGCTCGCGCCCGTGGGATCTGGTGAGCTCGCCCTCCATCGCGTGCGACGACCCGGTGGGCGCCCACGTCGACGTCGACACGCGCGACGGTCGCGTGCTGCGCGTGCGCCCGCGCGTCGAGTTCCAGAAGAACGACGCCTGGCTCGCGGACCAAACGCGCTTTGGCACCGTGCCCACCGATCGCGGCGAGCGCCTGGCGACCCCGTTGCTGCGCGACGCCAACGGCGCGCTGGCGCCGGCCACCTGGCCCGCGGCGTTGGCGCGCGCAGCGTCGCTGGTGCGCGGTCAGGCCACGGGCGTGCTGGTGCACCCCAACCTCACCAACGAGGCCATGGCGCTGGTGGCCGAGCTTGGCTTGGGCCCCGTGGGCGTGCTGCCGCGCCTGTCGAGCTGGCCGGCCAAGGGCACCCTGTTCTCCATGACCCGCTCGAAGACCGTGGTGGTCGTGGGTGTCGATCCCTGGCGCGAGCTGCCCTTGGTGGCGCTGTGGATCCGCCGCGCGGTCGCGCCCAGCGCGTCGTCCATGGGCGTGCCGCCGGGCTTCCCGCTCGCCCCCGGGCAGAGCGGCGCCAACCTGGTGGTGCTCCACGACGAGAACGGGCTCGCGCGCGACACGCTCCACTGGATCAAGGCAGGCCAGGGCGAGCTGCGCGCGCGCGTGGCCGAGCTGCAGGACGGCCTCGAGGGCAAGGGCCCGCTGGCGGCGGTGGCGGCCGCGCTCGACGACGCGCCGGCCACCATGCTGGTGGGGAGCGCTGCCAGCCACGACCCCGAGCTGCGCCCGCTCCTCGACAAGCTGGCCGCCACCATCGGCGCCACCGGCGAGGGCGGCCTGGTGGGAGCGCCCGAGCCCTTCGCCAACGCCCGCGGCGCCCACGAGATCTTCGGCAGCACCGCCTTCGATGACGTCATGGGCAAGGGCGGCGTGGTGCAGCGCGCGGCGTACGGCGACCTCGAACGCGTGCTCTTGCTCGGCGACATCGAGCTGCACGATCTCGGCAAGGCGCGCGGCGTCTGGCTCACGAGCGGCCTGCCCGCCGAAGGCGCGCAGGTGCCCGCCTACGTCGACGTGGTGCTGCCGCTCGCTCACGCCTACGAGCAGTCGGGCTCGTTCACCAACCTCGAGGGCGTGGCGCAGCACTTCGACGCCGCGGGTCTGCCGCCTGGCCGCGGCGATGCCACGGCGCGCGCCGACTGGTGTGCTCTCGCCGAGCTCGCCTCCGAGCTTGGGCGCGGTGTGCCTCACCAGCTGCTGGCGCTGCGCGAGCAGCTCGGACGCGGCCAGCCCTTGCTGGCGCGTGTGCCGCGGCCGCGGACCAAGCTGCCGGTCATCTCGGGGCGTGGGTGATGAACGCGAGGATGCTGCGATGAGCTGGTTGTTCCAGACCGAGCTGTTCGGCTTCACGCTCGCCAACTGGCTGTACTTCGTGGTGCTGTGCCTCGGCTTCATCGCCGTGCTCTTGGGTGGCGTTGCCTACACCACGCTGTTCGAGCGCCGCGTCATCTCGCTCATGCAGGTGCGCCGCGGCCCGAACCGCGCGGGCCCGCTCGGCGTGCTGCAGCCCATCGCCGACGGCGTCAAGCTTTTCTTCAAGGAAGACACGGTGCCGCGCACAGCCGACAAGGTGCTGCACCGCCTGGCGCCCGCCATCTCGCTGTTCGCGGCGCTGGCCGCGTTCGCGGTGGTGCCCGTGGGCGACGCCTACCTCATCCCCGGCTTCGGTACGCTGCAGCTCTGGATCGCCGACCTCAACGTCGGTGTGCTGTACCTGCTCGGCATCGCGTCCATCGGCGTCTACGGCATCGTGCTCGGTGGTTGGTCGAGCGGCAACAAGTACTCGCTCTTGGGCGCGCTGCGCGGCGCGGCGCAGCTCATCAGCTACGAGATCGTGCTCGGCATGTCGCTGGTGGGCGTGGTGATGATCACCGGCGAGATGAGCCTGCGCGGCATCGTGCAGTGGCAGGCAGAGCATCAGATCCCGCTGGTGCTGTTGCAGCCGGTGGGCTTCGTCCTCTTCGTGGTCGGCATGTTCGCCGAGACCAACCGCGCGCCCTTCGATCTGGTGGAGGCCGACACCGAGCTGGTCGCGGGCTTCCACACCGAGTACAGCGGCTTTCGCTTCGGCATGTACATGATGTCCGAGTACATGGCGATGATCACCGTGTCGGCCGTGGCCACCTCGCTCTTCCTCGGTGGCTGGGGCGGTCCCTTCGGCTTCTTGCCCGGGCCCTGGTGGGTCGTGGTGGGCGTGATCCTGTTCCTGTTCCTCTTCGTGTGGGTGCGCGCCACCATTCCGCGCCTGCGCTACGACCAGCTCATGCGCTTCTCGTGGAGCTGGCTCATCCCGCTCGGCCTCGTCAACCTGGCGGTCACCGCCGTGCTCGTGGTCTTGCTCGATTCGTGACACCCGAGCGCGGGGCCGCATCGCGGCGCGGTGCCTGCTACAGTGCTCCTCCAGCGGAGATCAGTTGCATCGATGATCGCCCGGCTTGGTCCTTGCCACGATCCCTGCGTCGCGTCCTCGCCGCGTACCACGAGGTACGCGGCTGCGGTGCTCCTTGGGCTCCTGGCAAGTCCCTGCGCCGGGCTCGATCAATGCAACCGACCTCCGCTGTAACCAACCGGGAGTCACGGATGGCCGCGTTCGAGGTGTCACCGTTCGGCGTCCTGCTCAAGGCCATCGCGCCCGACGCGACCAGCCTGAGCCTGGCGGACTTCAGCGCCAAGTACGGGCCTGCCTTCTTCGTGCGCATCGCCGGCAGCGAGGTCCAGCCGCGCAGGCCCACCGAGACCAAGATGAGCGACGAGCAGGGGCCGCCCACCGGCGCCACGGCGATGTTCGTACTGCCGGTGGTCAAGCGGCGGGCCAGCACGCTCGCCTTCATCAGCATCGGCCGCCTCGACGGCAACGACATCGCCATCGCCGACGACAGCGTGTCGAAGTTCCACGCCTTCGTGAAAGAGAAGGACGGCGCCTTCACCATCCAAGACGCGCGCAGCCGCAACGGCACCACGGTGAACGGCGAGACGGTGGCGCCGCGCGGTGACGGACCACCCACGGAGCTCAGCTCGCGCGCCTCGGTGCGCTTCGGCGTGGTGCACACCTCGTTCCTGCTGGCGCCCGACCTGATGGAGTTGGCCCGTCGCATGGCGAAGTGACGCGCCTCGCTCCCTCACCTGCGGGACGCGTGGTCGCTCGCTACAAGTACGCCGACAAGGTGCGGCCCACGCGCGGGATCGCCTCTTCCACGTGCTTCTTGGCCTGCGGACGCAGCTTCTCGTAGGCGCTCTTCATGGTCGCGTTCTTGGCGCGGCGCGCGCGATCGTCGGTGATGCCGAGCAGCGCGTCGGCCACCTCTGGCGCGCGCTTGCGCAGCGAGTCGCCGAAGCCCGAGGGCGCAGCGCCGTCGACGTTGTGCGCCTGCCAGAAGGGATCGAGGCGCCCCACGAAGTCGTCGAGCAAGTGATCCATGGCCTCGCGAATCACGCCGGGCTTGACGGCGCACACGATCTTGTAGCCGCCCTTGATAGCCAGGCCCGACAGCCCGCCCTTGCTGCCCACCTCCTCGTCGATCAAGCGCACGCAGTCGTCGAGGATGCGGGGCCGTCGGGCGGGATCGCCAAGCAGGCGTTTGGTCAGGGTGTCGTCGCTCATTTCTTCTCCTCGGGCTCGGCGGCGCCCTTGTTCTTGGGATCGTCGACCACCAGGTTGAGTGGGAAGCTCTTCTTGATGCCGGTGATGATGGCGCCCAGATCGTCGATGCGGCGATTGAGGTTGCCGATGGTGTTGCGCAGCTCCGGCGGCAGCTCCTTCGAGTCCTTGGCGAAGGTGCGCAGGTCCTTGCCCGCCGCCTTGGCGTCGGCGGCGAAGGTGTCGAGCCCGGCGATGACGCGCTGGATCTCGGGATCGCGCGCGCGCACCGAGGCGGTCACCGCCGCCACATCGGCGCTCGCCTTCTCGAGCTCCGCGAGCGAGCGCTCGAGGCTGGCCAGGCCCTCGGCCACGCGCCGTTGCGTGGGCGAGCCGTCGCGCGTCACCTCGCCCACCAAGCCCTTGCCCGCGGCGGCGCGGCCCGCGACCTCTTCGACGTGCGCCAGCGTCTGCTGGATGGAGCCGTTCGGATCGTTGATGTTGCGCAACAGCTCGTCGATCTGGATGACGATGTCACGCGCGCTCTGCACGATGCCCTCTTTCTGGAGGCGGGCGAGCAGCTCGCTCAAGCCCTCGGGCTCGTCGGCGGGCACGAAGCCCCCCGGGGCCACCAGCGGGTTGTCGCTGTTGCCCACATTGATGATCAGGCCCGAGGTAGGCAGGAAGGCGCCGAGGCCGGCGGGCATGCCGGCCGCAACGCGCGAGCCGCAGCGCTTCTTCGCGGCCTCGGCGGCCTGCTTCTCCTCGTCGCTGTCCATCATCGACGAGCGGCCCGTCTTGGTGCAGCTGCCGTCGGCCGGATCTTGCCGCAGGCGGTCGGCGTACTCGTCGAGCACGTCGAACACCACCTCGACCCGGTTGTCGGGCGTGAGCGTCACGGCGCGCACCGAGCCCACCTCGATGCCGGCGATGCGCACCGGCGACTCGGGCTTGAGGCCGCTGCCGTCGGAAAACACCGTGGTGTAGTGGTGGCGCGCCTTGAACAAGCCCTGGCCGCGGATGACCAGCAACACGGCCACGGTGACCACGGTGAGCACCGCCAGCAGGAACCCAGCGACGAGCCGATCGGCGTGGCGGATGCGGAAGGGCAGCGACATGGTCAGGCCGCTCCCAGCAGAACGCGTCGTGACGCTTCGGGAAAGAGGGCTTCGTGCCGCACCGTGATGAGCGCGGCAGCGCCAGCGTCGATCCGCGCATGCAGCAGCCCCCGCATCGCGGGAGACACCGGTGGCTCGTCGAGCAAGTAGAGGTCTGCCTGCACCGCCAGCGCGCGTGCCAACAGCGCCAGGTCGCGAGCGCGCGGCAGCACGTCATCGGGGCGACGCGTGGCCACGTCGGTGAGCTCGAGGCGCTCGAGCAGCTCGCCCACGATGTGCGCGGCGCCCGGAGCGCCACGCATCCACAAGGGAAGGGCGATGTTGTCGAACAACGACTGGTTCGCCATGAGCGGCGCCGCCGCCGACGCCAGCGCACAGCGCCCGCGCAGCGACATCATGGCGTCGTGATCGAGACCGGCCAGGTCCTGGTCGAACAAGCACACGCGGCCACCTCGCGGCGGTGCCAGCCCCAGGCAACCGCGCAGCAGCACGGTCTTGCCCGAGCCCTCGCCACCAACGGCGAGCACGATCTGACCCGGCTCTACCACGACGTCGATTGGGCCGACGCTGCCGTGGCCGGCCTCGTGAAAGCTCGCGTGATCGACAGACAGATACGCCACCTTCGTTTCGAGCTCCTTCAGCCGATCAAGGCGCCGACGTCGATGGTCAGCGCCGTCACGACGACCTCGACGACGACGCACGCCACCAGCGCGGCCACCACCGCCCGCAAGGTCACGCGCGGGACGTCGGTGGACGAGGAGCCGGCGGACAAGCCGTAGTAGGCGCAGATGGCGGCGATGGCGGCGCCGTACAACAGGCTCTTGAGCACGAACACCGCGATGTCGCCCAGCGTGAGCGCGTGGAACAGGGTGGTGAACAAGCCGAGCAGCGTGAGCGACTCGCGCGATGCCGCCGCGAACGAGAAGCCCGCGAGGAAGGCCACGACGTTGAACACCACGGTCAGGCTCGCCACCGCCACCGCCACTCCCACCACGCGCGGGAACACCAAGAAGGCGAGCGGGTCGACGCCCACGCCCACCAGGCCCTCGATCTCGCCGCGCACCTTCATGGTGGAGAGCTCGGCGGCGATGGCGGCGCCGGAGCGCGCGGCCACCACGAACGCTACCAGCACGGGTCCGAGCTCCTTGCCGATCAAGAGCACCAGCAAGCGGCCCATGAACTCCGCCTGACCGATATCGGGCAGGCTCTGCGCCGACTGCACGATGACGAGGACGCCGACGGTGGCGGACAACAAGCCCACGACGGGAATGGCCTCGATGCCGGTGAAGAGGATCTGGCGGAATGACGCGCGCCGCAGCACATCGCGCGCGGCGCCGCGCGCGTTCGCGGCGCCGCGGACCGCGGCCACGAGCAACGACATCATGGCAAGCAGCGTCACCGCGGGCTCCCGGGCCGAGCAGCGGTGATAGGCCGGCGCGCCGCCGAGCGGCAAGCAGGCGGCGAGGTCAGCGGCAGCTCGTGCCCTGGGCCAAGACCGCACCGCTCGGGTTGACGATGCGCCCGGTGATGCACTCCGCCGGCTCGAGCTGAGCGGCCACAGCGCGCGTGAGGGCGCGCGCCCCGTCGAGCGCGGCCGGCGAGGCGTCGGGCAGGCGGATGTTCAGCACCAGGCGCCCCTGGTCGCGCGCCACCGTCAACGACAGGCGCGCGTTGCCACGCGTGAGGCCGGCGCGCGCCAGCGCGTCACCCACACGCAGCGCGTCGTCACGCGAGGCCCCGGCGGCCCAGGCCACGCGGTTCGCGCCCACCCCTGTCCAGTTGAACAAGATCTCGGCGAACGACGGTACGGCGCGCGGCGCGAGCCGCGTGGCCGTGGCGCCGGCGCCGCTGAGCGCGACGATGCTGGCCGCAGCGACCGCGGCCGCCGCCCACGATGAGCGCTTGCCAGCGCGCGCGAGGTGCGCGTTGAAGAGGAGGTTGGCGCCCACGCCGAAGGCCATGGTCCACGCCGGTACCGCCAGCCACCACACGGCGCCCGACCACACCAGGTCGAGCCAGAGCGCGACGGCGATGACACACACGCCGAGGGCCAAGGTCACGAGCGAGCCGCGCCGCTGCTGGCGGCGCAGGTTCCACGCGATCAAGAGCGCGCCGGCCACCGGCGTGGCGAAGAAGGTCGTCGCCGCCACCTGCTCGGCGGAGAAGAGCGGCATCGGCGGCGGCGGCGGCACCAGCGGTTGACCACCGAAGGCGAAGGGGCTGGTGGGCTCGCCGCTCATGGCGCCATGGTAGCTGCTCGTGGGCGCGCCTGCTCAAGGGGCCTGCAAGTGTCTCTGAAAGAACGCGATGGCGTGGCCAAGCAAGAGCACCTGGTTGCCGCGCTTCTGTACGCCGTGGCCTTCGTCGGGAAAGATGATGAGCTGCGTCCCCAGCTTCTTCTGCATCATGGCGTCGTACATCTGGATTGCCTCGCCTACCGGCACGCGCGGATCGGTGGCGCCCTGCATGATGAGCACGGGGCCCTTGGTCTTGCTCACGTGCGTGATGGGCGAGAGCTCGGTGAGCGCGGCGCGATCGGCCACCGGGTCGCCATACTCGGAGACGCGCAATGCACGTCGATAGGGCGCGGTGTTCTCCAAGAAGGTCACCAGGCTCGAGATGCCAACGACGTCGACACCGGCGTCGAAGGCGCCGGCAAAGCGCGTCATGCCCATGAGCGCCGAGTAGCCGCCGTAGCTGCCGCCAAACACGCCCACGCGCGGCGCCCTGCCGCCCTTGGCCCAGGCAGCGCGCACGAAGGTGGCGGCGTCCTCGATGTCGGTGATGACCTGCAGGCGCTTGGCGCCGTCGTCGGCGTGGATCCAGCTCTTGCCGTAGCCGTCGGAGCCGCGCACGTTGGGCTGCACGTAGACGAAGCCGGCGTCGACGAAGAGCTGCGCGCGCGGGTTGAAGCCGGCGCGCGCTTGCGCTTCGGGCCCGCCGTGGAAGTCGACGATGACTGGGCAGGGCGCGGGCGCCTTGGCGCACGCCGCCGGGCGGCGCACCAGCATGGGGATCTTGGTGCCGTCGCGCGCCGGGTACTCCTCCACTGATACGGGCACGAACGAGCTCAGCTCGACCTCGGGCGCGCTGGGCACGTGCCAGGTGGTGAGCTTTTTGGTGCCGAGGTCGAGCACGGCGCTGGTGGACGGCGCGGTGCCGGGATCGACCACGAGCACCGCCTGGTTCTTGGCGCGTCCCGCGGGGCCGAGCACCACATGGTCGCCGGCGGGCAGCGTCGGCAAACCGAGCTCCTTGCGTGTGCGCGCGTCGAACAGGCGCGTGCGCGTGCGCCCGCCCTCGTTGACGCGCGCGAACACGTGGCGCTTGTCGCGCGACACCGCGAACGAGTCGACGTCCCAGGCGAGCTCGGGCGTGATGGGCGCCAGCGCGCGCAGCTTGCGGTCGAAGCGGTACAGGCGCCGGTGCTCCGAGAGCTTGGGCGTGAGCACCAAGACATCGTCGTCGGCGCCGTAGGCGACCTCGTAGTCCTCGCGCTCGCCTTGGCCGAACAAGGGCGTGAGCGTGCCCGACTTCTCGTCGAGCTCGAAGATCTCGTGTTGGTTCGAGCCCACGGCCAGCATCAAGAGCAAGCGCTGCTCGGCATCGAGGCGCCCGGCGATAGACCACAGGCCGTCTTGCGAGAACACCGGCGCCACGGCCTTGGTGGCGAAGTCGTAGCGGTAGAGCGCGTAGGCGTCGGGCTTCTTGTCGTTGGCGCGGAAGTACAGGTGCTTGCCGTCGTCGGTGACGAGCTGCGCCTGCGTCTGCACCTTGGGCTCGTGCTTGATGACCATGAGCGGCCCGCCGCTGGCGCGCTGCAGGTAGAGGCCTGGGTTCTCCTCGCCGGCGCGGTCGCGCTGCAGCACCAGGAGCTTGCCGTCGGCGCTGACGTCGACGAGCGACGTGGGATCCTCGCCGCCCGTGAGCTGCACCGGGAAGCGCATGGGGCCGTCGATGCGCCACACTTGGCGCACGCCGGTCACGCCCCAGGTGACGAACATGCTCTTGCCGTCGGGCGAGAGCAGGCCGCCCGAGGGGGCGCGCACGTCGAGCATCGCTTGCACGCGCTGCGTGACCGCGGGTGGGAGCGCGGGCGCGCGGTAGCGCTCGAGCACTTCGACCGGCACACTGTCGGCGCCGTGGCCCACGTAGTTGGTGGCGGGCTTGGCCGCGACAGGCGCCGTGGGCGCGGTCGGCGTGGTGGTGGCGGCGGCGAGCGCGGCGAGGATCTGCAGGTAGCTCATGGGCACCGATAGCGCGCCCCCTGGCGCGCGTCAGGTCCCTTATCAGGGACGCAGACCCCGTACCGAACCCATGCACCGGATCGGGTCACCTTCACCTGCGGTGCTACGGCGCTCGCGCGCCCGCGCGTCAGGCCCCCACGCGCTCCTCGGGGATCCCGATGAGCAAGCGGTTCTTGGGCGTGACCTCTTTGCTGATGCGGTGCGTGCTCACGTGATAGCCGGCCTGACGCAGGTGGGCGCACCGAGTGGCGTCGATGGCGAGGGGCCCGTCGAGCCAGCCCGCCAGCCCGCCGTCGTCCGAGCCGCCCACGTCGTGACAGCAGGGCATCACCGCCACGAACGCTCGCGCCGCGGCCGCGCGGTGCAGCACCTCGTCGGTGAGGCCGCCACAGGCGTGGCACGACACCACCACGTCGCCGGCCTTCACGGCGGGCCCCTGGGTGGACTCCACCAGCGACACCTTGTCGCGCAGCCGCGGCCAGGCGTTGACCAGCGCGTACTGCAGCTTCTCGGCGCTCTGCGGCAGGCGCGTGTCGAAGGCCACGGCGCTCGGCGAGGTGTCGTCGAGGATCAGCATGACGTGCGCCAACAGCCCGTGCCCGCAGGCCCAGTCGATCACGCGACCGCCGCGCACGCGCCGTCGCACGCGCCGCGCCATCTCCCAGGCCTCGTACAGCTCCTTGCGCGGCAGGCAGCCCGCCGCGCATGCCGCGCGCGCCAGCTTGGCGAACAAGCCCTCGCCGGTGAACAGCGCGGCCTGGCGGGGGGTGAGGCGGTTCTTCGACCCGAGGTCCACGCCCCCACGATACGCCGGTTCGCGCCGTGACAGGTCTGCCGATGGGGATTGCGAAAGGCGCTCGGTGGCGCCACGTCGACACCGATGGGCCGCGCCGCTTCGCTCGCCATGATCGCGCTCCTCGTCGCCTGTCCGCGCGGGCCCGTGGCGCAAGACGCCGGCCCCGGCGACGTCGACGCCGGCAGCGCGCCCGCCGAGGGCTACTGCGAGGCCATCGCCGACTTCTTCTGTGCCTTCTACCTGCGTTGCGGTCGCATGGCGGTGGCCGACCAGGCCGCCTGTGCCCCCGTGTTCCTCGAGGCCTGCAACGCGCGCTACGAGCCGAGTTGGGCCGCGCTGGAGGCTGCCGGCCTGGTGGCGCTCTCGTCCGAGGGCATCGAGCAATGTCGTGCGCACCTCGAGAGCGCGCCCTGCGAGCAGGTGCAGCTCGAGCTGCAGGGCCCCTGCGCGGCCATGTGGGTGGGTTCGCAGGCCGCGGGTGCGCCCTGCGGCATCGACACGGAGGCCTTCACCTGTGCGCCCGGAACCACGTGCGTCCTCGATCTGTCGCTGTGCGGTACCTGCACGACGGTGCTCGCTGACGGCGAGACCTGTGCCGGCGACGACGTCAGCTGCGGCGGTGCAAGCCACTGCAACGACGACTTGGTGTGCGCCCCTCGCATGCGCGCCGGCGAGCGCTGCGACGTCGGCGACCGCTGCGTGCTCGGCACCACCTGCACCGACGAGGTGTGTCAGGGCCCGAGCACCACCACCGTCGGGAGCAGCTGCGATTTCAGTACGCGCTGCCCCTACGCCAGCCGCTGCATCGACGGCAGCTGCGTGGCCACGGTGCCGCTCGGCGGCACCTGCAGCCCCACTGCGCCGTGCGACTCGGGTTGGTGCGACGACGACCACCGCTGCGCGTCCTTGGTCGCGCAGGGTGACCCATGCACCACCGACGTGCAGTGCCAGACCGGCGCGTGCGCGGGCACCACCTGTGCCACGCTGCCCTCCGCGTGCATCGCCCCGTGACCTACGAGCTCGCGCGCCTGCCGGCCCACCGCCTGGCGCAGCTGGTGCGCGCGGGCGAGGTGACGCCCCTCGAGCTCGTCGACGTGCACGTGCGCGCCATGCTGCGCTGGAACCCGGTGATCAACGCCGTCACAGCCAACCGCTTCGAGGACGCGCGCGCCGAGGCGCGCGCCATGAGCGAGCAGCTCACACGCGACGGCCGCGAGCGCCTGCCGCCGCTCTTCGGCGTGCCCTTCACAGTCAAGGAGTCGCTCGGCGTGCGTGGCTTGCCGCACACGGCGGGCTCGGTGTTGCGCCGGCACGTGGTGGCGAGCTGCTCGGCCCCCGTCGTCGATCGCGTCATCGCCGCCGGCGGCATCTGCCTCGCGGTCACCAACGTGCCCGAGCTCGCCATGTGGCTCGAGACCAACAACCGCGTCTGGGGCCGCACCAACAACCCCTACGATCCCGCGCGCACCTCGGGCGGCAGCTCCGGCGGCGAGGCGGCCATCGTGGGTGCCGGTGCTTCGCCCTTCGGCCTCGGCACCGACGCGGGTGGGTCGATCCGCGTGCCCTCGTCGTTTTGCGGCGTGTTCGGCCACAAGCCCTCCGGCGGCCTGGTGCCGAGCACCAACCACGTGCCATCGCCGTCGCCGCGCCAGGCGCGCTTCGTGGCCGTGGGACCGATCGCGCGCAGCGCGCGCGACCTGCACCCGATCCTGTCGGTCATCGCCGGCCCCGACGGCGTCGACCCAGGCTGTGACGGCATGGCGCTCGGCGATCCGAGCGCGGTGCCCGTGGAGCGCCTCACCGTGCACTTGTTGCGCGAGGTCAAGGGCTTCAGCGTTGCGCCGGCCATCACCGCAGCGGTGGCGCGCGCCGCTGCCGCGCTCGAGGCGCGCGGCGCGCGCGTCGTCGAGGCGCGCTTGCCCGAGCTCTCGCAGGCGGTGGCCATGTGGGGCGACTCGCTCAAGGTCACCGCCGAGACCAGCTTCGAGCACTGGCTCGGCTTCGGCGCTCGCGTGCGCGTGCGCAAGGAGCTGCTCAAGCTCGCGCTCGGGCGCTCGGCGCACACCTTCCCCGCGCTCGCCTTCCTCGCCATCGAGAAGGCCTCAGCATACGTCGACGTGATGAAGGGCGGCTTCGAGCGCGCCAACGAGCTGCGCGCGCGCCTCGCCATCGAGCTCGGCGACCACGGCGTGCTGGTGGCGCCCGTCTTCACGATGCCGCCGCCTCGCCACGGCGAGATGCTGCGTCGTGCCGGCGACTTCGCCTTGCCTGGCATCTGGAACATCCTGCAGACGCCCGCCACGGCGGTGCCCATGGGACTCGACGGCAACGGCTTGCCCTTGGGCGTGCAGGTGGTGGCGCGGCCCGGCAACGACGCCGCCACCATCGCGTGCGCCGTGGCGCTCGAGGACGCGCTGGGCGGCTGGCGTCCGCCGCCCTTGCCGTAGCCCCTACGCCGGAGCGCAATCCTCAGCAGGCGTCCTTGAGCCCTGCCTCGCATGCCTTCTTTTTGGCCGCGGCCGCCTTCTCGGGGTCCTTCTTCTTCACGCCCTTGCCCTCGGCCAGCATCACCGAGAGCTGGAAGCACGAGGTGGGCTCGCCCAAGTCGCAGCCCTTGGTGAGCGAGTCGACGGCGGCCTTGGGGTCGTCGTTGACCAGGGCCACGCCGCGCGCCGTGCAGCCGATGGCGCCGCCGAGGGCGCACGCTTTGGCCAAGAGCTGCAGGGCCGGACGATCCGTCACCTTCTTCGGCTCGGGGAGCTGGCCTGCCTTGACCAATTCGTCGGCGAGCGCGGCGCCCTGGATGCAGCCATCGGCGTCTTGCAGATCGCAGAGCGCGCTCAACGCCGTCAGCTTGGTCTTGCCGTCGGTCTCTTGCTGCCCCCACATGCGGCAGCCGTCCTTCGACTTGTACTCGCACGCCTTCTGGAAGAAGCCGAGGCCGAGCTTGGCGTCGCGCGGCACGCCCTTGCCGTCGAAGTGGATGCGGCCGAGCGCCAGGCAGCCCTCCGCCTTCTTGGCGTCGCACTCGCCTGTGGCTTTGTCGATGGCGGCCTTGGCCTCCTTGGCCTCGGCCTCGGCGCGCGCCTTGGTCTCCGCCTCCATGAAGGCCTTGCCCTCTGCTTCCTTCTGCTTCTTCTTCTCTTCGACGTTGCCGCAGGCGACCAGCGACAGGGTGAGCGCGATGACGAACGGAGCACGCATGGGAAGACCCCCGAGAGAGGCCGACACTAGCAGGTCC
Organism: Deltaproteobacteria bacterium; assembly: GCA_020850995.1. Taxonomy (GTDB): domain Bacteria; phylum Myxococcota; class UBA727; order UBA727; family VGSZ01; genus JACOUT01. The sequence goes on along the minus strand of JADZDP010000073.1, from coordinate 5,432 downwards.
TCGCAGTAGAGCGGAGGTCGGCGGCATTGATCGAGCCTGGCGACCATCAGTGCAACTGAGCTCCGCTGTAAGGTGCGTCATGGGCAGGGCCTGGCTGCGCGCGCTGTTGGTGCTGGTGCCCACCACCGCGTGGGCATCGTTGAGCTTCATCGGCCTGGCCAAACAGTGGCCGCTGGTGGGCGAGGTGTGGCGCTTCTCGCGCTTCGCCTTCGACGAGCTCGGCGTGTCGCCTGCCATCGGTTGGGCGCTGAAGGGAGTGTTGTTCACCGCTCTTGGCATTGCGGTCCTGCGCCTGTTCATCCGACGGCCCTTCTTGTTGCACGAGCTGCGGCTCGACCCCTCCCTGTGGCGCTTGCTGGCGCTCGCGTTGGTCGTGGCGCTGCCGGTGCAAGTGGCGCTCGGGCTCTCGCCGACCATGCAGCACTTCTACCGGCGTTTCTTCGAGGCGGGCGGCGCCGAGCGCGTGGCGGCCAACGCCATCACCATCGTCACCGAGCACCTGTGGATCGAGGGCGTGGTGCTCGGCCTCGCGCTCCTGCCTGGCCTGGCCGAGCGCGTGCGCGACGACGCGCACACTCCGCGCACCGGCAGGATGGCGCGCTTCGGCTTGGGCTTCCCTGTGGGCGGCCCGCGGACCGCGAGCGCGTGGCTGGGCGTGCCGCGCGAGGCGTGGCCGGCCATCGTGGCGCAGGGCGCGCTCTTCTTCCTCGGGCACTTCACCAAGGATCCTGGCGAGGTGGCCTCGTCGCTGCCCGGGGGTCTGGCGGTGGGTTGGCTCAGCCTGCGCACGCGCTCCTTCGTGCCGGCGATGGTGCTGCACCTCGTCACTGGCGCGGTCGTACTCGGCACCATGGCGCTCGCGCGCGGAGGTGGGTGATGGCTCGGTGTCACGTACCCTTGCTCCAGCAACGACCGATGCCGTCGGCGATCCTGGTGGCCGTGGTGCTTGGCGCCGCCGTGGGTCGTGCGCAGCCGGCGCCGCTGCCGGCTGACGTGCGCGTCATGGCAGCGCCCGCCAGCGCGTTGGCGCCGCGCAACAGCGATGCGAGCGTAGCGGTGCTGCGCGACGGCACGCTCATGATGGTAGACGGGCGCTTCCTGGCCGGCCTTGATGACGACGACGACTCGGACCTGCTGGCCATCACCTCGAGCGACGGCGGCCAGCACTGGAGCGCGCCACGCACCGTGGTGGAGCGCGACGCCAGGAGCATGGTCATGTCGCCGAGCCTCTTGCGCCTCGCCACTGGCGAGCTGGCGCTCGTCTACGCGCGCAAGCGCTCCCCTGACGACTGCGCCATGTAGTGGCGCACCTCCCCTGACGACGGGCGGACCTGGACGGCCGAGACGCGCGTCAGTCCGCCGAGCGGCTACGGCGCGGCGCTGCCCGACGCGCTCATCCAATTGCGCAGCGGGCGCCTCCTCGTGCCCGAGTACCGCGTCTTTGACCAACGCGACCCGGTGGCGCACGTGCGTGTGGCCTACTCCGACAACGGCGGCCGTGCTTGGCACCAAGCGCCGCCGCTGTTCATGCCCGACAACCTGACCGCCGAGGAGCCTAGTGCGGTGGAGACCGCCGATGGACGCGTGGTGATGTTGATTCGCACGGTGCCAGGGCCGTACCTGCAGTCGGTCAGCGACGACGGCGGACGGCGCTGGAGCACGCCCACGCCCATCACGCTCGTGCAGCCGCGCGCGCCCGCGCACATCGACCGAATCCCCGGCACCGGCGACCTGGTGTGCTTGTGGGGTGACAGCGTCAGCGACCGTTACCCACTGAGCGTGGCGGTCTCGCGCGACGGCGGGCACAGCTGGACGCACGCGCGCGTTCTTGAACGCGCGACCGCCGGTGTCGGCCAGTACGCGTACCCGACCTTGTTGTTCCACGACGGGCGTGCGCTCATGACCTACTACGTCGCCGACGCTGCGGGCATCGGACTGGCGTTTCGCAGCATTCCCATCGACCGACTCCTGCGCGCTCCCTGAGGCGGCGCCGCGCGGATCGCCGGTACGCGACGGCGGCGAGGCAAGCCGGGCCGAGCGCTCACCAGGTGGCAGATCGTCTGCTGTGCGCCCGGATCGCTGCGTCGGCGGCAGCAGTGCTCGTGTCACCTGTGTCGAGGAGGCTCACTCCGCTCCGTGCTCCGAACGGCGAGCGTGGCGAGTTGGCGACGTCAGCGACCACGGTCCCTCACCAGTGGACGTGTGCCTCTGCACGAGCGAGGCGTCAGTCGTTCACCTGCAGCTCCTGCCAGCGCGGCGTGATGGCACCGGTGCCGACCTCGCGGTAGCGGCTCACCACGTTGGCCGCGAAGGGCAGGATGCCGAGCGGCGACGCGCCCAGCTTGGCCGAGATGGTCTGCCGGAGCGGCGTGTTCTTGCCGAGGAGGCCCAGCAGCTTGCGCTCGGTGGCGGTGTCGGTCTGCGTGGCGTTGTTGAACAGCACCTCGGTGTACCAGCGGCCATCCCTCTGCACCGGGCGGAACTCCATGCGGCCGGTGTCGATGCGCATGGAGCCCGCATGCGGGATCTGCGCGGTCGGGTCGGAGGCGTACACCTTCCACTCGGCGGTGGCGCGCCACTGCCCCGTCTCCTCGTCCTTCCACTTCGTCACCACGGTGCGCTTGGTCATGTCGGTGGCGGTGCCGCCCTCACCGAACTCCATGCGCTGCAGCATGGTGATCTGGTAGCCGCCGTCGGGGCGGTCGTGGCGCTCGAGCACCTGGTTGTGCAGGCTCCGCAGGTCGAAGCACTCCTCGGCCCACCGCTCCGGCGGCAGGTGCTCCATGAAGGTGGCCGTGTCGACGGGGGCCCAGGTCAGGGCGGTCTGGTTGACCACGCGTTGATCGCCGAGGTGCTCGTCGTGGATCTGCTCCACGAAGGCACCGGCGACCGGACCTGCCACGAGCTTCTGCTCGATGGCGTCGATGATGGCAGCCAGGCGCTCGCCCACGCCGGCGTCGAGCACGAGCTTGTCGGCGTGGCCATCGGGGAGTCGCGCGCGCCGCTGCAGGTCGAGGCAGGCGCGGTAGTCCACGGGGTCCACCTGGTGGTGGCGCAACAGCCCGTCAGCGTGCATGGCGCTGAGGATGGACGCGCCAGTTTCGACACCGATGACGCGCAACAGGCGCGCCGTGGCGCCGCCCTCGAGCTCCTTGAGGGTGAGGCGGTGGTCGGCGAGCGCACCTTCGATGGCCTGCGCCACCTTGGGCGGGTTGGCGTTGCCCGCGCGCGTCGAGGAGGCATGCACCTCTTCGTTGCTCATGCCCTCACCCTGCGTGCGCGCCGCCTGCGTGATGCGATAGCCGTCGCGGGGTCCGTGGATCGGTGGCATGGGGCCTCTTGTCCGCGGCAGGTGACGCGCCGCGGGGGGGATTGTCGGGCAGCGCGCGGCGCGGCTCAGCGACGTGGGTCACGCGGACGATGGTCCGGCGCACGTGCGCTCGCCTACAGGCAGTCGCCGGTGGCAGCGATGGCCGAGCCCGTACAGCTCGTCAGCGCGGTGTTGCCGTAGATCGCGACGCCGCCGCCGACGGTGCCGAGCACCGGTGCGCTGATCGAGGTGAGCGCCGGGTTGTTCCCCACCGAGAAGATGTCGGCCACGATGGCGAGCGCGGGGAAGCTGATCGTGGGGAGTACGGCGTTGATGCCGATCGTGATACCGCCCGCGGAGGTCAGCACGGGCAGCGCGATGGCGGTCAGCTGCGCGTTGTTCGAGACGTTCAGTTCGCCGCCCACCGTGGCAAGCAACGGCAGGCTCACCGACGCAAGAGCATTGTAGAGTACCTGGACTACCTCGTCGACCGAGGCCAGGACGGGCAGCGCGAGTGTGGTTAGCACTGGGTTTCCGTTGATGTTGAGTGTGCCGCCGACGTGAGTGAGCAAAGGGAAGCTCGCGTTGGTCGCCACCTCACTGCCCTGCACGTTGAGACCGCCCGACGCTGTGAGCGCGGGCAGGGAGATCGACGTCAGGGCATCGTTGTCGAAGAACGCGACCTCGCCGCCGACGCTCGCCACTGCCCCAAGTTCGAGCACGGTGAGCGCATCGCAGTTCCTGATCGTGAGCGCGCCGCCCACCTCCGCGAGCGCAGGCAGCTCGAGCCGCTCGATTTCCGCGTTCTGTGCGATCGTGAAGTCGCCGCCGAGCGAGGTGAGCGCAGGCAGGCGAAGCGCGTCGAGCCCGTCGGCGGCGACCGTGAGGTCGCCGGTGACGACGCAGACGCCCGCGAGCCCCGCGACGTCGTCAGCGTTCTCGATGGTTGCGCTGCCGGTGATGGTGACGCACTCGCCCTCACCTTCGCCTTCCCCACCAGCGTCGACGCAGAGGTTGCTGAAGCACGACAGGCCAGCGTCGCAGGTGGCGTTGCCGTAGCAGGGGCCGCCCTCGCTGCCGGTGGCGGGCTCTTCGCCCTCGCCTTCACCGGCAGGGCCCTCAGGTCCTTGGGGACCTTCGGGTCCCTGCGGGCCAGCCGGACCTTGGGGGCCAGTGCATGCGTTGAGGGCGAGAAGGAGCAAGGGCAGGAGATGACGTGGCATGCGGTGCAGCCTACCAGTCGAAACGGGGGACTTGCCTCTTCCCTCCAGTGTGGGCGGCGGCGGGCATCGGCCACGGCTTCGACGGCGGGCCCTGGCGGGGTGACACGCGCGCCCCGGCCTCCCTATCGTCGCCGCCACATGGCCGAGCTGTGGCTCATCATCGTGCAGGTCGTGCCCGTCGTGGTGGTGGGTGCTGCCACGGTCGGCGTCGGCATGCGCATGCGCACGGTGCGGCGTCGGCAGCAGGCGCTCGACGAGGCGGAACGCGCCTTGGCCGCTGCCGGCTTCGACGTGACGCCGGTGACCGAGCACTACGTCACGGACCCCACGGGTGCGTCCGACGTAGAGGTCAAGACCGCGCTGCTGGTGAAGAGGGGCGCGCACCTCGAGGTGGCCGTGGCCGCCGCCTCGCACGACGCCGTGCACGGGGTGATGCGGCGCCGCGCGGTGGCGGCCGCCAAGAGGGCCACCTTCGAGGTGCGGCGCGAGGACGCGCTGAGCCGCGCGCGTCACACGCTCGGCATCCACGACATCGAGATCGGCGACCCCGCCTTCGACGACGCGCTCAAGGTCTCGGGCTGGCCGGCCGACGGGGCGCGCGCCTTGGTCGCGGAGACGCCGGTGCGCGCGGCGCTCGAGGGAGCGTTCGCCTTCGCCGGTGTTGTCGACGTGCGCCTGGTGGCGACCGCCGAGACCGGCATCGTACGCATGTCGTGGCGCTTGCCGATGGAGAGCCTCGCGTCGCTCGCCGTCATCGCCGACACGGTCGAGCGCCTCGCCGTGGCGCTCGACGACGCGCGCTTCGTGGAGCCGCTCGCCAAGCCCGAGGGCGCGGGGGCCAGTGCGGGCTCGTCGGGCCCGTCGAGCGGCACGCCCATGGGGATCCCCGGCAGCGGTCC
>JADZDP010000072.1 GCA_020850995.1 Deltaproteobacteria bacterium | reverse complement strand
CGCAGGACCGCGCCGCCTCCCCGCACCCACCACCGCCAGGGCGGCCCCGCAGGACTTCACGAAGCCCGGGGAGTCGGTCTCCTCGGCGCATCCGACAATGCCGGCATTATCGTACGCGCCCTCAGGCACGCCGCGTGCTGCGGTCCTCGACGACGCTGCACGCAGCCAGCACGCGTCGCGCCTTCGGGTGCCCTCGTCGACCTGGACATAACGCCCGTGCGTTATGTCCCCTCCCCGTCGAGAGATGGCCGCACCGCAGGAGGTCCCCACCCACCCCGGCGGCGCGGCAGGGGGCGGGTGAGCGCGTCACGAGGCGTGCAACGAGCGGCGCGGTGCTCGACGAGAGCAGCACGCCTCGCGCCGCGCCGCGCGTGTGCTCGACCGAGCAGGGCTCGTGGCCCGCGCTGTGCGCGCGGGCTTGCGCTCACCGAGCGCGCCAGCGGGACGCCAGCCTGACCGGCTGGCCTGCGGCCCGCTGGCGGGGGTACGATGCGCCTCATGGGGGCTGTTCACCTCGAGGAAATCGCACCAGGGCCGCGCGCTACACGCCACCGACTCACGTCGGCGCGGCGACGACGCCGGCCGAGACCCGCGTCGAACGATCGCCTGCGCGTACGACATGACGCGTCTGGACCGATCTTTCCCGAGATCGGGCGGTACACCTCGCCGGAGCCGTTGCACATGAGCGCGGCGATGAGCTTCGCGGGGCCGCAGGTGTATTCGTATGCGGCAGCGCGGCCGCTGGTGTACGTCGATCCGGACGGCCGAAACCTATCGCCGATGCAGGATTGCAGCACGATCGGCCCGGTGACGATCTGCTCCCCAACGAGCGGAGTCCTCGGCGGAGAGGCCGCTCCGTTTGGTACCGGCTTGGCCCGATCGAGTGCCGCGGCGCTTGCACGTCGCATTGGCGGGACTGCTTGGCTAGGAGGCAAGTTCCTCTGTTGGTTGACGGACTGCGAGTCGATCCCTCCGCCGGGTGAGAAGCCGCCTCCGGATGATGATGGCATGTGCGTCGAGGACAGCGGCGGCGGCCGGCCTGGCAACAACATCGAGCAGCGTCGGCAGTTCGATGCTGCCGTTCGCGAGTGCGAGCGCCAGATTGGACGACAGCTTTCGGCTTGGGAACGTGACCGTCTACATCAAGCGCTGCACGAGCTTGGAGACCCTGGCTATTGGGACATCGTCGAGGAGTGCGTGGGGATGTTCGGATGAGGCCGCGCGTCATCTACGGGAGTCGGGCGCAGGTCTTCCGTGCACAGCTCGGCTACGGAACCTGCTTGTTGGTGCACGCCGGCAACCGCCTAACGTCGGTGGACAACCTCGGGCGCGTCTATGAGCAGGGCTGGTGGTCGCTCCGCGTTGAGATGGCATCGTGGCGTGTGCGCCGCGGCGACAGGGTTCTTATCGGCGGCATGGATGACCGCGACTCGATCGATCCCGTTCTTGGGCAACTCCGCGGTCGCATCGTTCGAGAGACCCAGGTCTCAGCCACCGGTGACTGCACCACGATTCTTGATCATCAGTTCGTGATCGAGGTCGTCGTGGACTCGGCTCAAGTTGAAGAACCGTGGGTCTTGTGCACGTCGCCCGCGCGAATGCACACAATCCGACCGCGCCGGCCCATCACTGCGACGTCCGAGGACAAGGGGAAGGGGAGGGCGCGGCCGTGAGACCGATGCCTGCCTCCTGTTCTTTTCGCGCCACGAGCGGATCGCACGCCGGGCACCCCACCTCACCGTTCCGCTCTCTGTCGAGACTCTTCATGAAGACCAGCCATTTCGTCACCGTGCTCGGAACCGTCGTCGCTCTGACGACGGCCGTCGTGATCCTCCGGTCCTCGCCAGGCCTCACCCGCGACCTCGCCCCAGTGCTCGACGTCACCGCCGTGGCTACCGACGAAGCCAGGGCCCACGCCGCCTACCAAGCCCACCTTGCCGCCAACAACGCCGCGGCCGAGCGCTGGAAGTCCACGCGAGCCCGCAACCACACCCCCGCGCTCTCGGCCGACGACGAGCTCATCGCCACCAACTTCGGCTGCCCCGAGGGCACGCAGTTCTGGCAGCGCGACCGCCTGACCGAGCTGTGCGCCACGCCGTGCACGAGCGACCTCGACTGCGCGCCCGAGGAGGGCCGCTGCCGGGTGATCGACGTGTACGACGAGAGCAAGGTGCCGGCATCGCCGCTGGTCGACGACACGGCGCCGGAGGAGATCGAGGCGCTGCTCACCGACGAGACGCGGCCCGAGCCACCGCTGCTCCTGTGCGACCCGTTCTATGACCTCGTGGACCTGCCGGACCTCGAGCTGTTCGAGGTGGAGAGCCCGGCGGCGGAGTAGCTCAGGCCGAGCGGCGGTCGATGGGCCTGAGCGCGTCCTGCATGCGGCGGCGGGCGACGATGGCGTCGATGACCTTGATGACGGTGTCCTGGTCGTCGTCCTCGAAGGCCTCGAGCACCTTGAAGCGCTCCATGAGGCGCTTGTTGTGGAGCTTCGGCGCCTCGGGCCGCTCACCGAGCAGCAGGTAGTCGACGGTGGTGTCGAGGACCTCGGCGAGCTTGGCGAGCTTGTCGACGGGCGGGGCGTGGAAGCCGCCCTCGTACTTGTTGAGAAGCGAGAAGCCGACGTCCACTTGGGAGGCAAGCTCCTTCTGGCTCCAGCCCTTCTGCTTCCTTTGGGCCTTGATGCGGGCGCCGAGCCCTTTTCGCATTTTCTCGTCGGACATGAGCGGGAACTCCTGCTGCACGTGGTCCTCCATGGTAAGGGGTGAATTTCGGGCGTTCGGCCCAGGTTGAACATAGCGGATTGATCATGTCCGCAAAACAGACATAGCCTCCTCTTGACGCGTTTGTAGCGGAGGGCGGCATGGCACGGATCCCGAGCGACGAGCTGCAGCGGCTAAAGAGCGAGATCTCGGTGGAGCGGCTTGTGGCCGAGCGGGTGAAGCTCGAGAAGCGCGGCCAGGACCTCGCCGGCAGGTGCCCGTTTCACGAGGGGGACAACGAGCCCTCCCTCGTCGTCACGCCGGCGAAGAACCTGTGGCACTGCTTTGGCTGCGGGGCTGGCGGCGACGTGATCGAGTGGGTGCGTCGCACCGAGGGCGTCTCGTTCCGCCACGCCGTCGAGCTGTTGCGCGAGGGCAAGGCCGGCGGCGGTGAGGTGGTGAAGGTCGGCACGGTGCGCAAGCTGCCGCCGCCCGTCTCGCTCGACGCCGATGACGAGGAGCTGTTGCGCCAGGTGGTCGACTACTACCACCGCGCGCTCCTCGAGGAGCCGGAGGCGCTCGCGTACGCCACCAAAAAGCGCGGGCTCTCTCGCGAGGCGATCGAGCACTTCAAGCTCGGGTTCTCGAACCGCACGCTGGGCCTGCGCCTCCCCCAGAACAACCGCGTCGACGGCGCCGCTGTGCGCACGCGGCTCATGAAGCTCGGCGTCTTGCGAGAGAGCGGGCACGAGCACCTGCGCGGCTCGCTGGTGGTGCCGATTCTCGGCGAGGCCGGCGCCGTGCGGGGGATGTACGGGCGCAAGATCCAGGAGCATCTGCGGGCGGGGACGCCGCTTCACCTCTACCTGCCCGGCCCGCACCGCGGCGTGTTCAACGCCGACGGGCTCAAGGGCAACAGGGACGTCGTGTTGTGCGAGAGTCTGATCGACGCGCTGACGTTCTGGAGCGCGGGCATCAAGAACGTGACGACGAGCTACGGGGTGGAGGGCTTCACCGGCGAGATGTTGGCCGCCCTGAAGAAGCATGGCGTCGAGCGCGTGGTCATCGCCTACGACCGAGACGACGCCGGCGACCGCGCCGCGACCGAGCTTTCCGAGCGGCTCAAGGAGGGAGGTTTCGCCGTCGCCCGGGCGCTGTTCCCGCGGCACATGGACGCGAACGAGTACGCGCTGAAGGTGACGCCGGCGACGAAGAGCCTGCGCCTGGTCATCGAGCGGGCGTGGTTCGAAGGCAAGCCGAGCACCGAGGTGACGACGTCACCGGCCCACGAGCCGGCAAGAGCGGCTAAGGAGGAAGCCCCCTCAACACCCTTAGCCGCCAAGCCGCCGGCCCGAGCTGACGACGTGCTCCATGGTCTGCGCGTCGACGTCAAGGGCGACGGCGACGAGGTGGTGATGACCGCCGGCGATCGGTGCTTTCGGGCCCGCGGCATCAAGAAGAACCTCTCGCACGAGGTGCTGCGCATCAACCTGATGGTGCAGCGTGACGAGAGCTTCTACGTCGACACGCTCGACCTGTACGCCGCCCGCCAGCGCACGGCGTTCTTGCAGCAGGCAGCAAGGGAGCTCGGCCTCGACGTCGAGGTGCTCAGGCGGGACCTTGGCCGTGTGCTCTTGGTCCTCGAGGAGAGAAACGAGGCGGCCATCAAGGACACGCTCGAGCCCGCGGCCGCCGAGGCGACGGTGATGACCAACGACGAGCGCGCCGAGGCCCTGGCCTTGCTTCAAGACAAGAACCTGATCGGCCGCATCCTCGAGGACTTCGAGCGCTGCGGCGTGGTCGGCGAGCAGACGAACAAGCTCGTGGGCTTCCTGGCCGCGGTGTCACGCAGGCTCGAAGACCCGCTCGCAATCGTCGTGCAGTCGACGTCGGCGGCGGGCAAGAGCGCGCTGATGGAGGCCGTGCTCGCCTTCATCCCGCAAGAGGAGAAGGTGAAGTACTCGGCGATGACCGGGCAGAGCCTGTTTTACATGGGCGGCACCGACCTCAAGCACAAGGTGCTCGCCATCGTCGAGGAGGAGGGTGCCGAGCGCGCCTCTTACGCGCTCAAGCTCCTGCAGTCCGAGGGTGAGCTCACCATCGCCTCGACGGGGAAGGACCCGCAGACGGGCAAGCTCATCACGCACGAGTACAAGGTCGAAGGGCCCGTGATGATCTTCCTGACGACGACGGCGATCGAGATCGATGAGGAACTCTTGAACCGCTGCATCGTCTTGACGGTCGACGAGGACCGGGCGCAGACGCGGGCCATCCACGCCATCCAGCGGCGGCGGCAGACGCTCGAAGGGCTCCTCGCCAAGGAGGAACGAAACGCCGTCGTGCGGCTCCACCAAAACGCCCAGCGCCTGGTGCAGCCGCTGTTGGTGGCGAACCCCTTCGCGGAGAAGCTCACGTTCCTCGACGACAAGACGCGCACGCGGCGCGACCACATGAAGTACCTGACGCTGATCCGCACGATCGCCCTGGTCCACCAGCACCAGCGCACGATCAAGACGGTGCAGCACCGCGGCCAGGTGCTCGAGTACCTCGAGGCCACCCTCGACGACGTCGCGCTCGCAAACGTCCTGTGCCACGATGTCCTCGGCCGCTCGCTCGACGAGCTGCCGCCGCAGACGAGGAAGCTCCTGGTGCTCCTCGATGAGATGGTGAAGCGCCAGTGTGCCGAGCACCAGCTCGAGCGGACCGAGCTGCGCTTCACGCGGCGGGACGCGCTCATGGCGAGCGGCTTCAGCCTCACGCAGCTGCGCGTCCACCTCGAGCGGCTGGTGGAGCTCGAGCTCGTCCTCGTGCACCGGGGCCTGCGCGGCCAGAGCTTCGTCTACGAGCTCGTCTGGGACGGGGACGGCGCCGAAAAAGTGCCGCGCCTCCCCGGCCTGCTCGACGTGGAGGCCCTCGGCGGCAGCGGTATGACGCAAAGGTGGCGGGGTCTTTTGGGCAGTTGGCGGGGGGATGGCGGGGCCAAAGCGGGGGGATGGCGGGGGGATGGCGCACCCCCGGTTGTCGACGACAAACCACGCTCGGACGCGAAAACACCTCTGATCCCCCTGCCGCGAAGGGCGACGCCATACCGTAACGGTACGTCACACCTGCACGAGGACGCGGCCGAGTGAGGCGGGTGGCGGGGCCGCAGGAGGTCGCTTACCGCTGGAAGCTCAAGAAGGCCCGGCGACTCGATGCGCTGTCGACGTGCGCCGTCGAGTTCCTCGAGAGCGAGAAGGTGAAGGGCTTCTCGCTGCGCACCGTGCAGCACCACGACTACTGGCTCGCGCGCTTCTTTCAGTGGTGCGACGAGCGCGGCGTTAGCTCCGTCCACGACGTCACCAGGCCCGTCCTCGTCCGCTACCAGCGCTGGCTCTTCTACTTCCGAAAGAAGAACGGCAAGCCCATGAGCTTCTCGGCGCAGAAGTCCTGCCTCCTCGCCGTGCGCAACTTCTTTCGCTGGCTCACGAAGACTGGTGTCATCGCCGCCAACCCCGCCGCCGACCTCGAGCTGCCAAAGACCGGCATGAAGCTGCCGCGGCACGTGCTCAACGTCGACGAGGTGGAGGCCGTCATGCGCGCCGTCGACCTCACAAGCGAGATGGGCATCAGGGACCGGGCGATCTTGGAGGTGCTCTACTCGACCGGCATCCGCCGGCTCGAGGTGTGCGGCCTCAAGGTGTTCGACCTCGACGAGGAGCGCGGTGTGTTGGCCGTGCGCCAGGGCAAGGGACGAAAGGACCGCGTCGTGCCCATCGGCGAGCGGGCCATGGCCTGGGTCCGTAAGTACCTCGACGAGGGCAGGCCCCTCGTCGTCACCGAGCCCGACGATGGCTGGCTGTTCTTGAACGAGGACGGCGAGGCCATCAGCCCCTCCTGGCTCTCGCACATCGTGGGCACTTACGTCGACGCCGCGAACATCGGCAAGCGTGGCAGCTGTCACCTCTTCCGGCACACCATGGCCACGCTGCTGCTCGAGGGCGGCGCCGACATCCGCGTCATTCAGGAGATCTTAGGCCACGCCTCCCTCGAGACGACACAGGTCTACACGCGCGTCTCCATCCAACAGCTCAAGGCCGTGCACTCGATGGCGCACCCGGCGCACCTCGAGAAGCCGGCGACGACTGATGGGGGAGCGCGCGCAGAGCTGCTCGCAGGCCTCGACGCGGAGAAGGAGGACGACGACGACGCGTCCCGGCGGCGCGAGCCAAGCCAGCCGGTAGGCTGGCGCTCGCGCCGCCGGCCACGGTGAGCGACAGCCCGCCGCAGGCGGGGCCGCTCTTCGGCTCACCTCGCGCCGGCGCGGGGAGAAGCGGGCGCACACCCTCGGCGGCGGCGCGGCGCGGGCCCTGCCGGCCTCGTGCACGGCCGCCACCACGTGCTGCAGGGGCCGTGACGCGCACCGTGCGGCCCCGTGCGCGGTGTGCGGTCCTGCGGCCGCCGGCCCCGGGGCGGGTGGGGCCTCCTGCGGTGCGAAGGCGCCGGGCGCGAATGGCCCGCCTGGCCGACGCCGGCTGCGGCGTCCCGAGCGAAGCGAGGGCCTTGCGGCCAGGCTGACATTCGCGGCCGGCGCAGGAGTTCGGCCGTGCAGATCCGGGGAGGGGACGGTGGCGCTCTCGTCGACGGCCGCGGCACCGAACGGTAGAGTTGGCATATGGCAAGCGTGACCGGCAAGGTGATGGGTGGAGTTGTCGTCGTCGAGGGCAGGAAGCTCGCGGAGGGCGCGGCTGTGACCGTCGTGTTCGAAGACAACAACGAAGAGCCCTACCGCCTCACCGCCGAGGAAGAAGCCGCGCTCGAGGCCGCCGAGTTGGAGATCGACGGAGGCGATTACGTGAGTGCCGAACACGTGATCGCCGAGCTCCGCCGGCGACACTGACGTAGAGGTCGTCTTCGCACGCCGGGCACGACGCGAAGCCCTTGCGATCGACGAGTGGTGGAGCGCCAACCGGCCGGCGGCGCCGCGGCTCTTTCTGGCAGAGCTCGATGCGGCTCTGCGCTTGATAGCGACCGCTCCGTTCGCCGGCCGTCGTGCTGAAGGCGTCCGCAAGAAGGACACGCGCGTCCTCGTACTCCGTCGGACCCGCTACCTTGTCTTTTATCGCGTCGTCGACGAGCGCCTGGTTCGGCTCCTAGCGGTACGACACGGTAGCCGTGAGCACGACTCCACGATCTGACAGCGCACCTCGACGAGACCAGCACGCGCCGCGCCGCGCGTGCGCTCGACGCTGCCGGGCTCGTGGCCCGCGCTGTGCGCGCGGGCTTGCGCTCACCGAGCGCGCCAGCGGGCCGCCAGCCTGACCGGCTGGCGGCCCGCTGGCGGGCGTACGCTTCGCCTCATGGGGGCCGTTCATATCGAGGAGACCGCACCGGGGCCGCGTCCTGCGCGCCGCCGAGTCACGTCGGCACGAGCACGACGGCGGCCAAGACCCGCGTCGGGCGATCGCCTGCGCGTACGACAGGACGCGTCTGGACTCATCTATCCCGAGATCGGGCGGTACACCACGCCGGAGCCGTTGCACCGGAGTGCGGCCGTGAGCTTCGCGGGGCCGCAGGCGTATTCGTATGCGGCAGCGCGGCCGCTCGTGAGCACTGACGATGACGGGCTGT
>JADZDP010000071.1 GCA_020850995.1 Deltaproteobacteria bacterium | reverse complement strand
TCCGGTTGCAGCGCCGTCGCGAGCGTGAGCCGGTGGTGCGAGGGCAAGGAGACGCGCAGGCGCGTGGCCGTAGCCACGTGCCGAGCACGCGACGCCGCCGTCGCACCACCGGCTCGCGCGCAGCAGGTGATGGAACCGAATCAGCTCTCTAGAGCTCGAGCGCCACGGTGCTCAGGTGCCCCGCCCGGGCTGCTGCATCCACCCTGACGAAGCCGGGCGTGCGCTTGATCCCGCTGATGCGCACCTCGTCGACCAGCCCGTCGAACTCATCCACCGCGGCGGCCCCCGACGCCGCGCCCACCGCGGCCGCCGCGCTGGCGCTCGACGACAAGGCGCCGGGACTCGCGAACTGGTCGGTGGCGCGGTGCTGGCCGTCGACGAAGAGGGAGATGGTGCCCGCCACCATGTCGAGCACGGCGTCGAGCTGGTGGTCGACGCCGACCTGCAACGCGGGGCCGCCCTCCGCCACCTGCACCGTCGGTGACGCATCGTTGGTGCGCACCGCCGCCTGCGGCACGCCGTCGCTGTCGGTGCCAAGGAAGAGGCGGCTCCGGTTGGCGTCGAAGGTGCTCCACACCGCGATGAAGGAATCCTCTCGCGTGTTCATGCGCACCGTCGCCGAGATCGTGACCTCGGCGGCGCCCGCCAGCTCGGGGAAGGAGCTCGGCACCACCATGCGATCATTGAGCCCGTCGAAGAACAAGCAGGCGCCCACGGTGCACGGCACCGACTCGGCCTCGGCGCCCTCGTTGATACCGGTGCGAGCGCCGGTGCTGTCGGGCTGCGGCAGGTTGCGCGCCGCGCCCAAGTGGTAGACGCCAAAGTAGCTCGACCACGCCTCGGCCGACGACGGCGCGCCGACGTCGGCGTCGCCACCGAGGTACAGGTACATGCGCTCGGGCGCCGCGAGGCCGGCGCGCGGATCGAAGCTGTGCTTCACCCAGTACGCGATCTCGCTGCCACGGTCGCTGTCGAGCTCCGCGGCCAGCGGCACGTTGTCGACCGTGGTGAACAGCGCACGCTCACGGGCCGCGGCGAGCGCCGCGGCGCCGACATCGGCTTCGCGCAGGCGCACGAGCACCGCCAGATCCTCGACGTGCTGCTCCTGCACGCCCGCGACGCCAACGATGGTGACGACCAGGCGATGGAGGAAGCCGGGGTCCACCCAATCGTCCGACGGATCGAGCGGCGCCTCCGGCGAGGGCGGCGCCTCGGGCTCCGGCTCCGGGTTCGGCGCCACGACGTCACCGTCGTCCTGCACATCGATGAGCAGCTCGCCGCGCGCGCTGCGCCCGCGTTCGGCGATCGGGGTCTCGGGCGCCCGCGGATCCATGGCGCCGCAGTACCCATCGACGCACAGCTCACGGCGCGTGCAGTCGTCGTCGCTGTTGCAGCGCACGAACAGGTCCGGCGCGCAGCCACCCGCCAACCAGGCGCCGACCACGGCAGCCAGGGTGAACGGGCGGGGGCGAAGAGGGCGCATCGAGCGCAGTATCGCCGCTCGGTGTGACCTCGACTGTCAGGCGAGCGGTGGAGCGAGGCGTGCCTACATCGGCACCGCCTGCGCTGCGCCTACTTGCGCTTCTTCTTGGCCACGTAGGTCGAGCGGGTGCCGAGCCCGCCGTTGCCCAGGTCCTTCGACTCGTTGGCGATGACGTCGTCGTTCTCCTTGACGATGTTGGCCGAGGTCCCCACCCGCACCTCGCGCTTGGTCGCCGCCTTTTTGCCGGAGCTCACGAACGCGGCTGCGTCCGTCGCCGCGAGAGGCGCGGCATCGACCCTGGTGGGCTCCTCGACCGCTTCCAGCACGTAGGCGGAGATCAGCTTGTCGGCGAGCTCGTCGAGCAACACCGGGTTGCCGAACAGATCCGCCACTCGCACCTCGCCGTTGACGGCGAAGACGAAGCCCGCGAGGCGGCCGCGCGGCAGCATGCCCTTGATGGCCGCGCGGTGCCGAGCGATGCGCTCGCGCACGCGCCCGTCTTGCACCGTGCGCCGATAGGTGCCCGTGGCGTTCTCGGTGCCCTCCACGTCGTTCTTGCGCGCTACCTCGGCCCACACCTTCGACTGGTCGCCCGACAGCGCCGCCTCGGCGAGGCGCCCGTGCGCCAAGGCACCGCCCGAGGAGAACTCGAGCTTGCTGCCGTTCCAGCGGCCGTGCTCGACGCAGAACACGGGCACGCGCGTCCACGTGCCGTCGGGCGGGATGACGGCGTCGCTTTGCAGGATGCGGTCTTGTTTGCCGCCCAGGATCATCTCGCCCGACAAGAGGAACACGGACTCGCGCCCCGTGTTCCTGATCTCCACCTCATTGACGGAGGCGGCGCTGTCGCTCCCCGCCAGCTCGCGAACACGCAGCGTCTTCGCCGTCAGGCCTTCTTCCAAGAGCGTGTACGAGGGGAACGGCCCCTTGGCCGCCGTCAGCACGGGCACCAGCGTGATGTTCTGGTAGACGACCGGCGCAGCGAAGCTGAGCTCATCGGTGGCAGCACCGACAGGCTCGAGAGACGCGAGCAACGCGACCAGCAGCAGCATGACGACCTCCGAGTGGATGGGGGAGGTGACAGCTGGCGCGCGGCGATCGTTCCCCCCTTACCGAAGCGTTACCGCCGGCGGCGCCACACGCGCGCCAGCAGCAGCACGATGGCGACCAGCGGCGAGCCACCGCCCGCCGCGCACGAGAGCGCCCGCGGCGCGTCGAGCACCAGGCCGCCCTCGCAGCGCGCGAGCGGCGTGCGCTCGGCGCCCCAGGCGCAGGCACGCGCCGCGATGCCGTTGGCGCCGAAGCCACGCCGCGCGAGCAAGCGCAGCTCCAGCGGACAGGTGGCGCTCACGCCCTCGAGCGTCAGCAGCGCGTCCGAGCCTTGGTGCTCGACCACGGCGTGAGCGCCGCACCTGCTCTTGGTGACGACGCTGCCCGGCGCGGCGGCGAAGCCCTCGCCTGCCAGCGTCACCGTGAGGGTCGGCAGCGCCACCGCCAGGTCGGTGGCGATGGTGCCATACACCGCCACCAGATCGCCCTCGGCCACGGGGCCGAGGGCGCCGAGCGTGAGCTGCACGTCGACGCCGGCGTTGGCACTGAGCAGCGCGTCGGCGCCGAAGCGCAGCCGCACCTCGACGATCTCCGAGTGCAGCGCCGTGTGCTCATCGACGGCGGTAGCGCGCACCGGCACCACCATCCCGTGCAGCGCGGCGAGCTGCACGGGATCGACGGTGAGCGTGAGCGGCTCCGCGCGCCCCAGCACGAGCGCGCCCGCGCCATCGACACCGCTGGGGCGCAGCGCGTCGGGCACCGCACTCAGGTCCCAGCGCACGTCGAGGGGGTGGGACGCGCACGCCGTTACGATGGGGTGGAGCAGCACTGCCACCGGGCGCTCGCCCAACGACACGTCGAGCGCGGGTGCCTCGGCGAGCGTGAGCGTGGGGGGGGCCGGGTTCGGCGGGTCGAGCAGCGCGATCGTGCAGCGCTGCCAGCTCGCGTCCTCGAAGAGCCCGTGCGCCTGCATGCGCACGCGCGTCTCGGCGCCGCCGTCGCATGCGTCGGTCTGGAAGGTGAGCGTGTCGTCGCTCGGCGTGAGGTCATCCAGCGTCCCCGCGCCGCCGATGACCCACGAGTAGTCGAGCACGAGGCCGCCTCCCGGCATGGGCGTCGCGAGGGCGCTGCCCGCGCTGCCCGCCTCGATGGCGTCCGGACACGAGAGGCGCACGTCGAGCGGCGGCTGCGGCAGGCCAACGCCGAAGCGAAAGGGGCCGAGCGCGCCAGCGAGGCCGGCCGTGTCGGTGACGCTGAGCTCGAGCGTGTACCAGGTGAGCTGATCGGCGCCTTGCGTGACCGCCGTGAACGTGAACGTGCTGCCCCACGCCAGCGTCTGCTGTTCGCGAACCGTCCCGGTGGCCTCGTCGCGCACGGTCCAGACGGACTCGCGCGCGCACTCCTCGGTGGCGAGCGCGGTCAGCGACAGGACGGCGCCGTTCGGCACGATGTCGCCGTCGCTCAAGCCGTCGAGCGCCACGCCGGTCGGAGCGTCGTTGTCGACGGGGAGGATCGCGAAGGTCGTGAACGCCGCTGGGCTCGCCGCGCCCTCCTCGTCGTGGGCGACCACCGTGCATGCGTAGTCTTTGCGCGCGCCGGGCGTGTCGGCGTCGACGCACATGCTCGGCGCGTCGACGATGATGGTTGGCGTGTCGACGCCGCTGACGCTGAGCTCGGGATCGCAGGTCCACGCATAGCTCCACGAGTCCGACGCCCCCGCGCTGAGGTCGGGATCGGAGCTGAGCGCCGTGGCCGACATCGGGACACCCTCGGTGCCATTGACGATGGCCGGCACGGTCGGCACCAGCGGGGGCCGGTTGCGCCAAGCGATGCGCGGAGCGCCGGCGCCATCCTCGCCGACCACGAGGATCTCGCGCGGCCCGCGTGCCGAGATGGCGTGAATGGGCCCGCCGATGCCCGTGGCCTGTGCCGGCTGCCAGCTCTGGTTGCAGCTGCCGTCGACGGTGAGGACGTGCGCATCACCCGCGGTATCGGCGAGCACGAAGTCGGTGCCGAGCGCGGCCACCGCGCAGAAATCGGGGGCGCCGGCCTGCAAGCAGGTGGAGGGCTCGGCGGTGCCCGAGAAGTCCGCCACCACCACGACGGTGCCAAGCTGCGCCGCCACCAGGTAGAGGCCATCGTCGTTGACGGCCAGGGCCGCGCTGCCATCGACCTCCGCCGGTGTCGTGGTCGCACGCCACCACGAGCCAACGAGCGTGACGTCCGGGCTCGCCCAGATGGCGGCGGGCAGCTCCGCGTCGATCACGACGCCACTGCCGCCGCGCGTCGCCAGCACGGCAGACAGATGGTAGCCGCCGGTGCCCACCTCGCGGACGTCGAAGGAGGTCGAGTCAGCGGCGAAGCCGTCGGCCACGACGCTGAGGTTGCCTCCGGGGAAGGCATCCCAGCTCCCCAGCATGCGCCGCGCGACGATGGGGTCGCCGGCGACGCCCATCATGCCCATGGCGTAGAAGTTGCCCGCCGAGGTGCCAAAGGACGTGGCGCCGACCACACCATGCATGATGCTGCTGCCGTTGCCAGAGACGGCGACGTCGCCTCCGGAGAAGGCGATGGTCGGACGTCGCGTCGCGGGGATCACCTGTGCCAGCGCGCCCCCGACGATGGGGCCGCTCACCAGCGTGTGCGCCACCGGGTGCAGGTGCATCTGGCTACCGTTCCACCCAACCAGGAAGCCCTCGCCTTCGAAGGGGGAGAGCGCGAGCGCCACCAGCTCGTCGGTGGGGGCGACGCCGAGCTCGGTGGCCGCGCGCGCGTGCCAGGGAGCAGCGTGCGCGGCTCCGCCCGCGAGCATGATGCACATGGCGACGATGGCGCGCACCACCGTCATGGTAGCGCCCCACGCACCACGAGGTAGATCGGCGGCGCCGCCGGAGACATCGTCAGCGGCTCGAGCCCGGTGCCGGTGTACCCGTAGAGCACGACACCGGCGCCCACGGCCGCGGGCCCGAGGCGCAGCGCCAGCTCGGCGCGCACGCTACCCGCCAGTGCGGCGTCGAGGTCGCCGCCAAACACGGCGCGCGCGCCCAGCTCGAGCGCGGGCTCGAGCAGCCAGACGGGCACGGTGACGCGCGTGGCAGCGAGCAACGCTTGCGTGGTCCCGAGCACGCTCGCGCGCTCCGCGAGCTCGTGGTGCGCGGCCTGCGTCGACACGAGCAGCTGGGGACCAGGGAGCGCGCCGACACCAACGGCGAGGCGCCCGAGGTGCAGGCGCTCCACCAGCAGGTCCTCGCGGCGATCCTCGCGCAACGCGTACTGCGCGAACACCTTGGTCAGGCCCCCTGGGCGCCAGGCGCCCCCTAGCAGCGCCTCCGCGTAGGGGCGCTCGGGCGCACCGTCCAACGGCGCGCCGCGCGCCACCAGCGCGCGCGTGCCGAGCGTGACGTCGTCGACGGGGCGGGCCTGGGCCTGCGCGCCCAGCGCGTAGTGCCGCACTGCCGGCGCGCCGATGGCGGCATCTCCCACCACCTCGGTGAACGCGCTCACCGTCACCGAGGAGAGCGCGATCCCGGCCTCGGCCGTGAGCGCGCCGTGCCAGCCGCCGGCGCGCGCCGCCACGCCGGTGTCGCTCTCGATCGCGAGCCCGGCGTAGAGCGGGCCCGGTCGCATGCGCGCGCCCACCACGCGCGCGCCACGCCACGGCGCGTCAGCTGCGTGCGGCGCGCGCGCCAGGCGATCTTCGGCGTACACCTCGGCGTCGGGGCCAACGCTGGTGCGCGCGCCGCTCACCATCGTCGTGCCACGGCCCTCCCAGGGCGCCTCGCTCGAGACGGCCAGCGCGCCGTAGCGAGTCTGCCCCTCGCCCCCGTCGAGCTCGGCGCTCACGGCCGCCTCGGGGCGCAGGTCGGGGTGCACGCCGACGCGCCCTTGCAGGCGCGCGCGCTCTCCCAGCGGCACGCGCGCGCCGAGGTAGCTGAGCGTGGGATCGTCGGCGCCCGGTCCCTCGCCGCTGCCGGCGACCCGCTGCAGGTGCCCAACGAAAAGCTCGAGATCGGGGGCGAAGGCGACACCGAGCTCGAGGCCAGCAGCGGTAGCGTCGCCCGTCTGGTCCACGCCGTCGTCGGTGCGCACGGCGCCGCGGTACAGGCCGTCGAGCGCCAGCCGGAACATGCCCACGCGCCCCTCGAGGCGCGCGCCAGCGTCGAGCGAGGACAAGCGCGCGTGGCGATCGGGATCGACGGCCGGGTCGGCGCCGTCGCGCGCGTCGACGACGGCGCCGGCGCTGAGCGCGTCGAAGAGCTCGACCCTGCCCTCCGCGCCCAGCCGCGACGCGCCGCCGCGCTCGACGGTGCTGCCGTCGACGAAGCCGGGCGCGCGAAACGCGCCCCACGCGGCCGCGAACGAGCGCTGGTCGCCGAGGCGGGCGCGCAGCGCCACCGCGTCGCCGCCAGCGGCCTCGTCGTGCGGGCCGGCGTACGACAGGCCGGCGTCGAAGGAGCGCCCGCGATCGGCGTGCGCGAAAGGCTCGCCCGCGCTGCGCGCGGCGCTGGCGCCAAGCTCGACACCCGCGACGGGGCGCGCGCTCAGGTCTGCGCCCACCAGGGTGGCGGCGCTGGCGCCGTCGGCCGCCACGGCGCCGCGCAGGCCCGCGCTGACGATGGTGCCCGCCTCCACGTACACGCGCGCGGCCGCGTCGTGCGTGCGCCCGGCACCTGCGCCCGGCAGGTGCGCGTAGTCGGCCACCAGGCGCGCGCGCCACCCGGCGCCGAACGCGCCCGGCCCCGTGCCAGCGACGTCGACGCCACGGCCGAGCGGCGCCGCCAAGAGCACGCGCCCGCTCTCGTGGTCGAGCTCGTAGTCGCGGCCCTGGGTGAGCGCGCGCCGCTCCACCACGAGCCCCGTCAGCGGATCGACCAGCTCGATCGCCACGCGCTCCGAGCCCGGCGCCACGCGGCGCTGCGAGAGCCAATAGACGCGACCGCCGCTCGCCTCGATCTCGTCGTGCGCCTTGCGCCACGCGGCCACGTCGACGAAGGGCAGCGACGAGGCATCGGCGGCACCTTCGACGCCCACGCGCACGCCGGCCACCTGCAGGGCGGCGTCGACGTAGGGACCGATCACGGGGCGATCGAAGCGCCCTACCTCGCCTTCGTCGAGCGGCGTGCGCGCCGCGCCGAGCCCCGCCTCGCCCCAGGGGCCGCCGGCGCGCGCCCACAGCGCGAGCTCCGCGGGGTTGTCGTGCGTGGCCGCGGAGCGGTCGCCCCACACCGCCAGGTCGCGCTCGGGATCGGCGACGCGCGGCGCGCTCGACGCGCGCGCAGGCTGCAAGCGCAGGCGGCCCGTGAGCGCGGCGCCCACGAGCTCGTCGTCGACGCTGGCGCCGAGAGCGATGGTGCTGTGATCGAAGGGCACGCGCAGCGCGCCCTCGAGCCGGCCCTGCGCGAAGGGCGTGAGCCCCGCCGCGCCGGCGCGCAGCTCGCCGGCCAGGCGCGCGCTCAGGGCGGCGAGCGCATCGACGGTCAGCGGCACCGTCGTCGCCAGCGCCACGCGCTCGCGATGCACCGCGAGCTCGATGCGCTCGGCGGCGCGCGTCCACAGGTAGGCGACGCCGCCGGCGCCCACGATCGCGCGCGCCTCGCCCACGCGCACCTGCGCGCCCGGCGCCGCGCGCACGGGCACCAAGAGCGGCCCCGGCGCGCTCGGGCGCCCGGGCGGGGGCAGGTCGACCCGCGCGAGCACGTCGAGGGGCGCGCTCACCACCAGCGTGCCTCCGTGCGCGCGCGGCACACGGAGCACGCGCAGGCGCGCCAGCGTGGCGCGCCCGTCGGGCGCCGTGTCGACGAGCGTGAGCACCGCTTCGCGCCCAGCGAGCGTCACCGGCACGCGCGCCTCGCCGTCAGCAGCAAGCGCGACGGGCGCGCCGTCGACGACGAGGCGATGACCGGTGGCGACCGCCAGGGGCAGCTCCGCCGTCCAGGTGGAGCCATCGACGCGCACGGTGGGTGGACCCGCGAGGCGCGGCGCCGGCGCGTCGACGCGCGCGGGCAGGCGCGCCGCCAGCTCGACCGGCACCACGGCGCCGGGCGTGAGCGGCACCACCACCGGCCCGGGAGCGCGCGCACCGGGACCGAGCGCCTCCACGTCGAGGAACAAGGTCGCGCTCTCGGGGCGCGCCAGCACGCGGTCGCCTGCCGCCGTGGCGACGACGGTGCTGCGCTCGGCGCCGAGCGCCGCGAGGTGGAAACGCCCCTCGTGGTCGGCGCGCACCGCTATGCCCTTGGCCGTGCGCACCGTGGCCCAGGGCAAGGGCAGGTCGCCGGCGCCGCACGCGCCGTCGTCGTCGATGTCGACGCACGCGATGCCCGCCACGCCGCTCGCCGGTGCGTCGGCGAGCGTTTGCGCGCGCGCCGCGGCGGCGGCGAGCAGCGCCGTCAGGATGGACACGAGGACGAAGCGCTCCATCACGGCGCCAAGACCGCGGACACGCCGCTCTCGACGTCGGTGACGGTGAAGGGCAACGCGCGCTCATGGGCGGCGATGGGCATCGTGCCTGAACGCCCCACCGCCACCGACGGGCGCCCGGGGCTCGTCACCACCACGCGGCGCTCGCCACCGCCGCCGCCGAGCACGCGCCACGAGAGCGCGCCGTCGGTGTCGCGCTCGACCTGCACGTCGACGGCGGTGGGGTCCATCAGGTCGAAGCTCACGGCGGCGGCGCGCGTGCCGGGGTGACTCGGCCAGCCGCGCAGGCTGCCGTCGGGCGCGCGCCCGATGAGCAGCGGCACCGCCACGGCGCTGCCCTCGACGCCAAAGCTGAAGCGCCCCGGCGCCACCGGCATCGGCAGCACGCCGTCGGCGTCGGCGCGGACGGCGCCGCCCGTGGCGATGCGCACCAGTGCCTTTGGCACCGGGCGGCCGACCGCGTCGACGGCCAGGAGCGCGGCCGCGCTGTCTGCGAGCGACGCCAGCACCACGGCGGCGGCCAGCGTGCCCGAGGCGGCGCGCGCCTGCAGGTGCACGTCGTCGCGCCAGGGGCTCGCCGTGCTCGGCGGCAGGTAGCGCACGCGCAGGCCCTCGTCGCTTTGCTGCACCGCCGTGCTGCCATGCAAGGCGCGCGCGCTCACCACGGCGTCGGCTACCAACGCGCCACGCGCGTCCTTCACCTCCACCGCGATCTCGGCGACATCGGCAGACGGCGCCACCAGCAAGGTCGTGGCTGCGGTGGCGCGCAGCTCCACGGGCGCGCCCGCCCGCACCACCATGGTCGCCTCGGCCAGCGAGCGATCGGCGAGCCGCGCCTCCACGACGTCGACGCCGGGGGTGGCGGGGGGCGTGTAGCGGGCCACGAAGCGCCCGCCCGTCAGCGCGCGCAGCTCGCTCACCTTCCCTCGGCGTGCCTTCACGGTCGGCGTTTCACGACCTGGCGCGCCGGTCTTGTCGACGACCACCACGGCGATGGATGCCTCGGCGTGCTCGCCGGCCACGATCTCTGCGGGGAAGGCCGCGACCGCCACGCGCTTGGTGGGCGGCAGGCGCAGGTCGATGGGCGTGACCCGCCGCGTACCAAGCCGGTCGACGCTGGTGCCGGTGGCCGAACCGATGCCGGGCGGCACCACCACCGGCACATGAAAGCGGCCATGCTCATCCGAGCGCACGGGGCCAAAGCTGCTGCCGGCGATGTCCACGGT
>JADZDP010000070.1 GCA_020850995.1 Deltaproteobacteria bacterium | reverse complement strand
TTTTTGCGCATCACGGCGCGCGCGCTCGTCACGCGCACGAGGGCGGTCGAGCTTGTCTCGTCTGTCACCGCGCGCGCCGCTCCCACAGCCATGTCCGGCGCGGTTGATACGAGCGCGCTCATGCCGCCCTCGGCAGTGCGGCGCGCGGCTTCGGCAGCGGGAGGGCTTGTTTGGGCCTCGGCACCACGCGCTCCATCACCTTGGCGGAGCAGAGCACGCCGGGCACACCGGCGCCGGGGTGCGCGCCGGCGCCCACGAAGAATAGGCCGGGCACGTCGCTCGAGCGGTTGTGGTTCCGAAACCACGCCGACTGGGTGAGCACGGGCTCGGGGCCAAACGCGGCGCCGTTCTTCGTGTGGTAGTCGGCGAGGAAGTGCCGCGGATCGATGGAGGATCTGGTGGTGAGCTCGCCTTTGAGCCCGGGCAGCATGGTCTCCTCGAGGGCCTGAAAGATGGCCTCCTGGTAGGGCCCGGCCTGCTCCGCCCAGTCCACCTGGCTCTGCAGGTTCGGCACCGGCGAGAGCACGTACCAGGCGTCGTGACCCGCGGGGGCCAGGGAAGGATCGGTGGCCGTGGGCCGGTGCAGGTAGAGGGAGAAGTCTTTGGCGAGCACCTTGTTCTTGAAGATGTCCTCGAGGAGCCCGCGGTAGCGGGGCCCGAGCACGATGGTGTGGTGCTTGACGTCGTCGTACCTGCGCTTGGTGCCGAAGTACGACACGAACAAGCTCATCGACGATGACATGCGCGCGCTCTTGTTCGCTTCGCGGCCGGGCGCGTCGACGAGGCGGTGGATCATGGCGGGGTCGCCGTCGGAGACCACCAGCTCGGCGTCGAGGCGCGATCCGTCTTCCAGCTCGATGCCGCAGGCCCGGCCATCCTTGGTGAGCACGCGCGTCACCTTCGAGCGGGTGCGCACGGGCACGCCGAGCTCATCGAGCAAGCCCACCAGGGCCGCCACGATGGCGGTGGTGCCGCCCTTGGCGAACCACACGCCCCATTTGCGCTCGAGCCAGTGGATGAGCGCGTAGATCGAGGTGGTGGTGAAGGGGTTGCCGCCCACCAGGAGCGGCTGGAAGGAGAACACCTGCCGCAGCTCCTCGCTGTGGAAGTACTTGGCGGCGAGGCCATAGACGCTGCGGTAGCTCTCGAGCTGAATCATCGAGGGCACGACGCGCAGCATCTCGCTCAGGTGATCGAAGGGCGAGCTGGCCAGCTGCGTGTAGCCCACGTCGAAGATCTTCTGGGCGTGGGCGGCGAAGCGGCGGTAGCCGTCGACGTCGCGTGGATCGATGCGCTCGATCTGCGCGAGCAGCCGCTCCTCCTCGCCCACGTAGTCGAAGTGGCCGCCGCCAGGGAAGCGCACCCGGTAGAAGGGGTCCACGGGCACCAGCTCGAAGGCGTCCTGGCGGTCTCGTCCCACCAGCGTGAACAGCTCGTCGAGGAGGTAGGGCGCGGTGATGACCGTGGGGCCCGCGTCGAACACGTAGCCGTCCTTGCGAAACGCGCGCGCACGGCCACCGGGCTGATCTTGCGCGTCCACCACGGTGACCTGGTAGCCCATGGCGCGCAGACGGATGGCAGCGGCCAGGCCGCCGAAGCCCGCTCCGATGACGACAGCTCGCTCGATCATGACGGCCTCCGGAGGGTTGCAAGGGGAGCCAGGCAGAGATCGAGGCAGCCGAGCGCCACCTCGGCCAAGGGGGCCTGGGCGGTGCGGCGCACCTCGAAGGCCAGGGAGGTGACCTGCGAGAGCGCGTTGTCGAGCGCGCCGCCCTTGGCCATGCGTGCGAGCACTTCATCGACCTGCGCGTCGCGCGTTTGTTCTCGAGGCAAGGCCAGGATGCCGAGCAGCCACTGACGCTCGGAGGGGTGCAGGGCCAGGTGCTCGGCCACCAGGATGGAGATCTTGCCCTCGCGCACGTCGTTTCCTGGCGCCGCGCGGCCCTTGTCGCCGAAGCCGTCGATGACGTCGTCGACGAGCTGGAAGGCGACCCCCACGGCGGCGAAGGGCTCCGCGAGCCTGCGCGCCTGGTCGGGGCTGGTACCGGCGAGCAGCGCCGCGCCTTCCGCGCACAGCGAGAAGAGCGCGGCCGTCTTGCGCTCGGCGCAGAACAGCAGCTCCTCCACGGCGTCGAGCCCGGGATCGGCCATCAAGCGATCGCGCAGCGACAGGTCGTCGGCCTGCCCGCGCACGACCGCTTCGGCGTGGCGGGCGAGCGCCTCCGCCAGGCGCCAACGAATGGCCTCGTCCACCGGGAGGCTGGCGATGTGCCGCGAGATGGGCAGCATCAGCATCAGATCGCCCACGTTGATGGCCTGGGCCACGCCGTGGCGCGCCCACACGGTGGGCTGGCCGCGGCGCACCGTGTCGCCGTCTTGGATGTCGTCGTGCACCAGGGTGGCGTTGTGCAGCGTCTCCACCGCGGCGGCGAAGCCCACGGCGGCGCGCTCGTCGACGCCGAAGGCGGCGCAGGCTTGCATCACCAGGCGCGCGCGCATGCGCTTGCCTCCCGTGGCGAGGTGCTCGCCGGCCATGGCGGCCACCATGTCATCGGTGTCATCGCCCTCCACAGCGTCGAGCAGCGCGAGCTCGAGCTCGGCTGCGGTGGCGCCGTCCGTAGCGTTGGGGGTCGGTCGCATCGACTCTTGGTGCGTGGCGTTGGTTCGCTGGGGGCTCATGTAAGCTTGGGTGCCGGAGCCAGCCCCAAGGTGACAACGACCGCGCGGAGGACAGATCGCCTCAGGGCGCGGCCAGGGGATCGGCGCCCTGCAGCGCCGCGACCGCGGCTTGGGCCCGCGGGTCCTCCCAGCCCACCAGCGCACCGAGCTGCACCACGGCGGCGCGGGCGCGGGTGCGGGCCTTGTCAACGGTGGCGAGGGCGCGTGCCTCGGCGAGCGCGCCGGGGGCCGGTGCCAGCGCGCGCAGCGCCTCGGTGGCGTCGGTGCTCGCGGCCATGGCGCGCTCGGCGGCGCCGGCCGCCAGCATCGGCACCGTGCAGCGAGCCACGAAGGCGTCGTTCTGCAGCACCAGCGGCAAGCGACCGTCCACGTCGACGATCGCGCCGCCGAGCGATGGCCCAGCCAATGAGGCGAGCGAGAGCCGCAGGCGCTCGCCGGGGACCAGCGCCAGGTGCGTCAGGTGGAGCTGCGCGTCGACCAGGTTCTTACCGAGCCAGGCGGCGTGGGTGCGCGCGCGCACCCTGCCGGCGGCGACGCGCGCCAAGAGGTCGGGGGCGCTGCCGTCGGGATCGATGCGCGCGCGCTTCACGTGCACGGCGCAGACGAGCTCGTCGATGGTGGTGCGCGCGAGCTCGCCGGGCTGCGCGCTCAGCACCTTGCGCGACAGCGCCGACGGGTGGTCGAGCCAGTAGGCGGGCGCGCGCGCGTCGAGGGAGGTGGTGAGCGTGAGCTCGGGGCCCCCGAGCGGCGCGGGCGGCGTGGGCTGCTCGGCCAGTGGCAGCGCGGGCGCGGGTGCCGGCGGGGCCGGTAACGCCAGGTCGAGCTCCGCGCGGCACACGCGAGCGTCGCGGAGGCGATCCGGGTCGGTGGGCGCGTCCTCGGCGAAGAAGCGGGCCACGAGGTGCACCTGGGCGGGTGGCTCGCGCACGACGATGCGGCAGGCGCCGCGCGCGCAGTCTGCCTCGGCGAGCGCGAGCAGCGCCGGGTCTTGCGCCAGGGCGACGCGGCGCGCGCGCTCGGCGCGCACGGCGTCGGCGTGGCGCGCGAAGGAGGCGTCGAGCGCGGGCAGCGCTTCCATGATCTCGGCCGGCGTGTGCAAGAGCGCGTCGAGCGAGCGCTGGTCCACGGGCTCCTGGAGCTGCACGGGCGCCACACGCTCCTCCAGCGCGGGCCCGCTCGGGCCGCCACCGAAGATGGCGTCGAAGAAGGAGCCAATGCCCTCGGCGGCGCCCACCAAGAGCCCCACCGGCACCGCCACCGCCACGCCCACGGCGGCGCCCACGCCCATGCCCACGGCGCCGGCGACGTCGATGAGGTCGCTGATGAGATCATGGCCGCCGCGCGCACTACCCCAGGCGCTCGGCACCAGGTCGCTGCGATCGATGAGCGCGGGGCGCGGCGGCCGCGCCAACTGCACCAATGGTGGCAGGCGCGCCACCAGCTCTTCGCGCGCCAGCGACTCGGGGTAGGCCTCGCGCGGACGCTCGATCTCCAGCACCGCGCCGGGCAGCGCGGCGCGCAGGTCGAGCAGGTGCACGTCGCTGCCGAGGCCGCGCGCCGGGCCACCCAGGGCCTGCGTCAGCTCGGCGGACGCCACGGGCTCGGCCATGATGCTCGCGTTCGCGGCCACCCACGCATCGAACGCGGGCCGCTCGTCGGGGTGGCCGCGAGCGCGCTCGCAGGCCTGGCGATAGCGCCCCGCGCCCAGGTGATCGTCGACGTCACTGCAGCCGCTGCTGATCGCGGCGAGCGCGAGCACCTGCACAGCGCGATGACGTCGTGACGCGCGCACCGCGGGACCGTAGCACCCGAGCACGCAGAGCGCCGCTGACGTCGACGCCGATCCTGTGATCCGTGCACCTCGTCCTTCACCTTCAGCGGAGACCAGGCAAACGCTACGAAGGCCCTTCGCTCAGGTGCGCGGGATCGCGCCGATCTCCTGCACCGCGTGTCGCGGGGGCCCATCCGGCACGAGCAGCACGGTGACCTCACCATCCTGTTCGCGCTCGACGGCGCAGGCGCAGGGCTGCTCGAGCCAGCCCTCGCCCTCTCTCGTCAGTACGATCGCGCGGCCACGCAGCGCGGCCACCGAGACGAGCTGCGCGTGCGCGGGGACATCGACGCAGAGACCGCGCGCGTTGCCCTGCGCGCTCACCATCACCCACGCGCCCTCGTCACCCTCGGGGCCCACCCACACGATCTGCCGGGCCATCCTGCGCCCGAGGTCCAGCTCCGTCACGTTGGCGACCTGCGCGCTCATCTGCCACCTCCACGCCGACCCTCGGCGATCAGCTCTGCGCAACTGCGAGCCCCCGTGGGCACCACGCGGAAGCTGCCGTGTACCGGGCCCCCATCGGGGAAGCTCATGTCGAAGAAGGCCGGCCCGTCGATGCGTTCGCGCGAGTCGTGCACCACCGCGGATCCGGCCAGCGCGTCACGTTGTCGACGCCCCTCGAGCGCCAGCCGCCCAGCGACGGTGGCGATGACCTCAAAGGTCCCCACCATCGGTACCACCAACGAGAAGCGCACGGGCTCCGCGGGCATGAGCGAGGCCGCATCGTCGACGCGCGCGGGGCCAGCTGCGGTGAAGCGCAAGCGTGTGTCCCGGTCGCGGACCGGCGCGGCCACGGCGCGGGCGAGGGGCGAGTCCGCGTACAGCTCGCAGCGCTGCACCTGCGCGTCGTCGAGCGACCCGCGCAAGAGGAAGGTCGAGCGCGACACCACGGACAAGAGGCCCACACCGCCGATCTGCACGGTGCGCGGCAGCTCCACCGTGAGGGCCCAGCGCGGCTCCTCCGCACCGGCGGCGGGCGCGGCGAAGGGGACCATCAGTAACCAGGGGACCAGGGCGTGCATCGAAGCTTCCGATGCCTGCGGAGGTGGATCGGTGACAGACGCGGCCCTGCAACGAGCGAGCGCGGGCATCATCGTGGGCGCCGGGCCGGCGGGGCGGGCCCTGGCGAGCGAGCTTTTGCGGGAGGGCGTGGCCGCGGTCTGCGTGGATCCGCGCGCCGAGGCACCCTGGCGCACCACCTGGGGCCTGTGGGACGACGAGGTGACGCGCCATGGGCTGGCGGGCGCGGTCGCCGCGCGTAGCGAGGGCCCGCGGGTGCGCTTCGCGCACGACCACGAGGTGACGTTGACGCGCGGCTACTCGGTGCTCGACCCCGAGCGCCTGCGCGCGCGGCTGAGCGCGGGGCTCACCCTCGTGCGCGCCCGCGCCACCGAGGTGGGGATCGACGAGGTGCGCCTCGACGATGGCCGCGTGTGGCGCGCCCCCTTCGTCATCGACACGCGCGCGCCGCGCGCGACAACGTGCGCCCAGACCGCCGTGGGCCAGGTAGTGCGTGCGCGCGGGCTCCCCAGTTACCTCATGGACTTCTCGCTGGACTTCGACGACCAGGACCCCCGCCCCACCTTCGGCTATCTGGTGCCGCTCGACGACGAGCGCGTGTTGGTGGAGGAGACGGCGCTGGCGGCATCGCCGCCCATGGAGGACGCGCTGCTGCGGCGGCGGCTGGCACAGCGGCTGCGCGCGCTCGGGCTCGAGGCTTCCGTCGATGCGCGCGCCCCCCTCGAGCACGTGCGCATCCCCCTCGACGTCGACGCGCGCGCGATCCCCGGCGCAGCGACGCGCTTCGGCGTGGGCGGCGGCGCCGTGCACCCGGCCACCGGCTACGCGCTCGCGCGCATCCTCGACGACGCACCCGGGGTCGCGCGCGCCATTCGCCGCGCCCTCGATGAGCGTCGTGCGCCCGCACAGATCGCGCTCGCGGCTTGGCGTGCGCAGTGGTCGGGGTCGCGCCGGGCGACCCGCCGCCTCTTGGAGCACGGCCGCGAGGTCTTGCTGGCGCTCGACCTCGAGGGCCTGCGCAGCTTCTTTGGCGCGTTCTTTCTGCTCGACCCGGCGCGGCAGCGGGCCTTCCTGACCTCGACGAGCTCTCCCCTCGAGGTGGCGGGCGCCATGGCCTCCATGTGGGGCGAGCTGCCCTGGTCGCTGCGCGCCCGCGCGCTGCTCGGTGGGCGCGCGCCGCGGCCCTTGGGCGCCCGTGGCCGCAGTGCGCGTGCAGATCTTGTTTGACCAAGCGGTTAAGAACGCATACACAGGGTTTGGGCGCTTGGTCAACTTCGAGTGATCGCGGTGAGGGCACCGCGATCGCTCGCGGCGAACTGCTGGAAAGGCGCCTCAGGGAGGTCGCCATGGGTTTCGTGAAGTCCGACGCCGAGCTCGCCGCGTGGTACGAGCTGCGCGTTCGCCAGTTCCCCGACGTGAAGATGCTCGGGCTCATGTTCAACCTCGACGAGGCGCAGGCGCGCCGCCTCTTGCCGGAGCCGCTCGAGAACGCCGATGTACCGGGCGGGCTCTTGTTCATCGCCGAGTACGGCACCACCAACCTCGGGCCGGGCTACCGCGAGGCAGCGCTGTTCTTGCGCTGTGCCTATCAGGGCGTCGCTGGCAACTACTGCTTGTCGATGCCCATCGACAGCGAGCCGGCCCGCTTGCACAACGGCCGCGACATCTACGGCTTCCCCAAGAAGGCGGCCACCATCAGCTGCAGCTTCAGCGAGCAGGGCGCCCGCGGCTCTGTCGAGCGCTGCGGCGTGCGCTTCCTCGAGCTCAGCGTCGAGCGCGCCGCGCCCATCGACGCGCTGCCGCCGGCAGGGCCCACCTACCTCTTCAAGGCCATGCCGCGCGCCGATCTCACGCCTGGCTTCGATGGGCCCGTGTTGTTGGTGCGCCAACAGACCGAGGTGAGCCCGCGCCGCGTGCACCTGGGCACGCCGCAGCTCACCATCACGCCCTCGGCCCTCGACCCCTGGCACGAGCTGCACACCCTCGAGCCGGTCATGGGCTTCGTGCTCGAGAGCGAGAACCGCATGTTGCCCGGCGAGGTGCTCGGCGAGGTCGACGCCGCCGCCTACCTGCCTCACTGGTTCCGCATGACCGACTTCCCCGTAGCGCAGGAGCCCTGACATGCCCAGCTTCAACCTCACCGACACGCAAGAGATGATGGTCGCCACCGCCCGCGACTTCGGGCGGGCGGTGCTCGAGCCCGCCGAGACCGCCCTCGATAAGATGGCGAGCCCCACGGAGGCCTTCGCCAGCGAGACCTACAAGAAGGCCATGGCCGGCGCCTTCCAGCTCGGCTTTCACAAGATGACGCTCGGCCAGCACGTGGGCGGCCTGGGCCTCGACCACGCCACCGTGGGCATGGTGTGGGAGGAGCTGGCGCGTCACGGCGTGGGCTTCGCGGCCAGCCTGGTGGCGAGCTCGGTGGTGCCGCAGCTCATCTCCTTTTTGGCCCCCGACAACAAGCGGCTCATCGACCGCTACGTAGTGCCCTTCTGCGAGGACACCACCGGCACGCACCTGACGGCGTGGGGCAGCAGCGAGCCCGCCGTGGGCTCCGACGGCAAGCGCTACCACGACCTCAGCGTGCACCATCGCACTGCGGCGCGCCGAGGCCACGAGGGGTGGATCCTCGACGGCGAGAAGTCGGCCTTCGTGTCGAACGGCGGCCTCGCCAAGTCGCTGGTGGTGTTCGCGTGCACCGACAAGTCCAAGGGCTTGTGCGGCTCCGGCGCCTTCGTCGTCCCTGCCGACGCCCCCGGCGTGGTGCGCGGCCGCGCCGAAGACCGCCTGGGCATGCGCGCGCTCAACCAGGCCTCGCTCAGCTTCGACGCGGTGGCGGTACCAGACGACCACCTCATCTTCCCGCCGAGCGACGCCTACCCCATGCTGCACCACGCCATCGTCACCGTGGGCAACCTGGCCACGGGCTATCTGGCGCTCGGGCTCATGCGCGCCGCCTACGAGGAGGCCCTGGCCTACGCCAAGACGCGCGTGCAGGGCGGCAAGCCCATCGTCGAGCACCAGCTGGTGGCGAAGAAGCTGTTCGACGCCCACGCGGCTATCGAGTCGACGCGCGCGCTTTTGTGGAAGGGGAGCTGGCACACCACCGAGAGCTTCCCGGGCGATCTCAAGACCAGCATCACGGCCAAGATCCTCGCCACACGCAACGCCATCGAGCACACCACGGCGATGGTGCAGGTGCTCGGCGGCTACGGCATCACGCGCGACTACAAGCTCGAGAAGTACCTGCGCGACGCCATGCTCTTGCCCATCATGGACGGCACCAACGACACCCTCATGTTGCAGGTGACGCCGCTGTTGTAGCTGGCGCCGCCGAGGGGAGCTCGCGCGTGCGATCGGGTGGCCCTGGATGCGGCCCGGTCGCATGCGCTATCGCCGAGGCCAGAGGAGCCGCCATGAACCCCGACGAGACGCGCGAGCGCATCCTGGCAGCCGCCGACGAGCTGTTCGGCGCGCTCGGCTTCGACGCCACCACCACGCGGGACATCTCGGACAAGTCGGGCGTCAACAAGGCGCTCATCCACTACCACTTCGGCAGCAAGGATGATCTCTTGCACGCGCTGCTCGAGCGCCACTACGCGGCGCTCGGCGTGGTGCTGCAAGGCGCGATGGCGCAAGCGCACACGCCGCGCGAGCAGATGCACGCGCTCGTCGACGCCTACTCGGACTTTCTGGCCGCGCACCACTCGTTCGCGCGCATCATCCAGCGCGAGATCGCCAGCGGCCGACATACCCAGCGCATCGTCGAGCGCACGCTGCCGATGTTCGAGCTCGGCGTGGCGTGGGTGCGCGCCACACAAGCGAAGCCGCCGCCGGGGCTGGACGCGGTGAACCTGCTGGTCACTGCCTACGGCATGGTGGTCACGTGGTTCACCGCCGCCGAGGTGCTCCGGCAACTGACGGGCAAGGACCCGCTGGCGCGCGCGGCGCTCGCCGCGCGCAAGAAGCACGTCAAGCAGGTGCTCGATCTCTTGTTCGGAGAGCTCGGCGCCGATCTCCCGTCGTAGCGGTTGGACCGCCCCCCCCCCAGCAGAGCGGCGTGGCGCGCTACACTGGGATCATGCGGCGCACGGCACGCGCGCTTTCGTCGGCGGTGGTCTTGGTCGCGATCTGCGGCTGCCGCGGTCGTGTGCCGCAACCCGCCGACGGCTGTGCGCCGACGCAGTGCGGCGACGCCGGCGACGACGACAATGAGGTCGCGAACGTGGGCGTCCCCGACCTCGATGTGGTCGTGGGCGAAGACGAGCTCAACCGCGCCCTCCCGAGCAACGTCGTGCTCTTCATCGGTGACGGTATGGGCGCCGAACAACAGCGCGCCACGCGCATGTTCAAGAACGGCGACGCGGCGCCGCTCACCTTCGAGGCCTTCCCGCACGCCGGGTGCGTGCACACGGCGAACGCCTCCGGCGGCGTCACCGACTCGGCCGCGGCCGCAACCGCCATGGCCACGGGCCACAAGGTCGACAACCACGTGATCTCCCAGCGGACGCCCGGCGATGGTCGCGAGCTGCCCACCGTCGTCGAGATCGCGCACGCGCGCGGCAAGAGCACGGGTCTGGTGACCACCGCGACCCCGCTCACCGACGCGACGCCCGCGGCGTTTGGCGCCCACGCGAGCACGCGCTACGACGACGCGAGCATCGCGAACGGCTACCTGCAGCGCTCGCGTCCGGCGGTGCTGATGGGCGGGCCGAGCGCGTCGATGACCGCGGGCGCCGCCGCCGACGCGGGCTACGCCACGGCATCGAGCTCCGACGAGCTCGACGCAATTGGCGCAGCGGCCGCCGCGCCCCTGTGCGGGATCTTCGACGGGGCCGAGCCGAGCCTGGCGGAGCGGACCCGCGCCGCACTGGAGGAGCTGCTTGCCGACGAGGACGGGTTCTTCCTGCTGGTGGAGCACGAAGGCACGGACAACGGCGGCCACGCGAACGACCTGGCCATGATCATCGACGCCGTGCTCGCCCTCGAGGCCGCCGTGGACACCGCCTTGGCGCTCACCGACGCGGCCGACACGCTCATCATCGTCACCGCCGATCACGAGACGGGGTCGCTGACGGTGCACGACGCCTCCCCGGAGGCGGGCGCGGTGCCCGAGCACAGCTTCGGCACCACCGGCCACTCGGGCGCTGACGTGCCGATCTTCGCCACCGGCCCCGGGGCCGAGGCCGTGGGCGGTTGCTTCCAGAACACGCGCATCTTCTCGCTCCTCACCGCCACCCGCTAGAGAGCTGATTCGGTTCCATCGCCTGCTGCGCGCGAGCCGGTGGTGCGACGGCGGCGGCGCGTGCTCGGCACGTGGCTACGGCCACGCGCCTGCGCGTCTCCTTGCCCTCGCACCACCGGCTCACGCTCGCGACTGCGCTGCAACCGGATCAGCTCTCTCGCGCGCATCTCACGAAACCGGACCGAGCCAGCGCGAGGTCAATCGGACGAGGGCGAGGCGCGGACTGAGCATCCTCGACGGGCTGCGACAGGAGGCCAACGCAGCCGTCGGCCGTTTGGGCCGCGCTGGCGACGCGGAGGGTATGTGAGGTGCGCTCGAACCCCGGCACGGCGATCCCCGGGTTCGCGCCGTATCGACGTCGGGGTACAAGGCGCTCGTGGTCGTCGCCAAGGTCCCGCGCCAAGTACGGGCTCGCCTCGAGCGCCGCCCGGTGCGCGCGCTCGTCGCAGTCGTGCTGCTGGGCGCGCACCTGGCCGGCATGCTGCTCACGGGCTTCACGAAAGGCCGCTTCGGGCTGGCCCTGACGGCCACCTCGCTTGGGTTCCTGGCGGTGCCCTTCTGCTCGTGGGAGGCCTCACGCCTGGTGGACTGGGTGGTGCAGCGCGCGCTGCGCCAGGCGGCGCTCACCGGCGCGCTCTTGCGCGTGGCGCTCGGGGTCGGCGCCATCGCGCTCTTGCCGCGCCTGTATTCGATGTTCGGGCACCTCTCGCTGCCCGCCATCGGGCGCGTCGTCGAGCTGACGGCCATCTTCCTGTCCATCGGCGTGGCGACCGGCATGATCCTGGTGGCCCTGGGCGTCGCTGACCTGCTCACCACCGCCACCGCGGGCTTTCGCCACATCTCCACCCGCCTGATGGCGCTCTTGCTCGCCACCTCGGCGGCGAGCCTCTTGTGGCTCTCCTTCATCGGCGCGCAGGTGGCGGGGCTGCTCGATTGGGCCGTCGAGCAGGGTCACCTCAACTCCTACCAAGACGCGCTCGTGCGCGTGCAGCACCTGGCGCGCAGCTACGTGGGCGTGTTCGCCGGTGCCATCGGCCTCGAGCTCCCCTTCGTGCTCTTGTTGGCGTGGCGATTCGGTCAGAACGCCACCCGCGGCATCAAGGAGCTGCGCGAGGGCTTCGAGCGCGTGGGCGAGGGAGACCTCGACGATCCCATCGCCGTCGAGGGCAACGATGAGATCGCCCAGATGCAGCGCGGCTTCAACGACATGCTCAAGGCGGCGCGCGAGCGTCGCTTCCTCGAGACCGCCTTCGGCCGCTACGTCTCGCCCGCGGTGCTGGAGCGGCTACGCGCGCAACGCGAGGCGGGCGCCGTTGGCACCGAGAAGCGCACGGCCACCGTCATGTTCACCGACATCCGCGGCTTCACGCGGCTCTCGAGCGAGCTCGGCCCCGAAGAGGTCATCGCGCTGCTCAACCGCTACATGTCGGTGCTCATCGAGGTGGCGGCCCGCCACGAGGGCTACATCAACAAATTCATCGGTGACGCCATCGTGGTGGTGTGGAACGCGCCCCTCGACCAACCCGACCACGCCGCGCGCGCGCTGCGCTGCGCCCGTGAGATGCAGCAGGCGCTGGCGCGCGCCAACGCCGAGCGCGCCTTCGGCACACGCACGGTGGAGATGGGCGTGGGGCTCAACACCGGCGACCTGGTGATGGGGAACCTGGGCAACGAGCGCGCCGTCGAGTTCGCGGTCATCGGCGACACCGTCAACGTCGCGAGCCGCTGCTGCTCACAGGCGCCGGCGCGTCAAGTGGTGTGCACCACGGCTGTCCTCGACGCTGCCCGCGCGCACGATCCCGTCGCAGACGAGGGCTTTCGATCGCTCGGACCGGTCGAGCTCAAGGGCAAGGGCGCGGTGGAGCTGTTCTCGGCCGCGCCGCTCGAGGCTGCAGGCGCGGCGCCAGCGCCCTGAGCATCAGCTTCGCCCGACAGCGAGGTGACACCACGCACGCGCGACGTCGTTGACGATGTCGTCCCTGGCACCTTTGCTTAGCCTCGCCGTGCCCACCGTGCGCGAGCAATGCGCGGCCAGCCGCACGACCCTGCCTCGAGGTGTTTGATGCGCTTTTTCTTTCTCAGCGTCGTTGCTGCAGCCACCGCGGCCGCCGGCTGCGATCTCAGCTCCCTGATCGGCGACACCGATGAGCGCCGCCGCGATCGCGACGAGGACGCCGAGTGCGGCGACGACCGCGCCGAAGACGACGAGGCGTGCGACGGCGCCGATCTCGAGGGCGAGACCTGCGAGTCGCAGGGCTTCGGCGCCGGTGCGCTCTCCTGCTTGTCCACCTGCGACGACTTCGATCGCGCCGCGTGCGGCGCGCCCACCACCTGCGGCAACAACGCCATCGACGTGCCCGAGCGTTGCGACGGTGTCGACGTCGGCGGCGCCACCTGCGAGGCGCTCGGCTACGGCCCCGGCACGCTGCGTTGCGCCGACAACTGCGGCAACTACGACGTCAGCGGCTGCGCTCCGCCGGATGGCTGCGAGCCCGACTGCGGCGCACGGGTGTGTGGCCTCGATCCGCTGTGCGGCACGGTCTGCGGCGCCTGCATGGACGGCGAGGTCTGCGGAAGCGACGGCCAGTGCGCACCGGCGCCCGTCTGCACCGACGAGGTCACGGCCTGCGACGCGAGCGGCTGCGTGGTCGACGTGGTGCCCGATCTGGTCACGGTGAGCGGCGCGCTGCGCTACGACGGCCAGGTCATCTCCGACGTGCAGCTCGAGGACTACTACCCCGAGGCCTACGTCCGCTTCGTCAACAAGGACACCTCCTCGAGCTACCTGTACGCGCAGACCAGCGGCGCCACCTCGTACACCCTCAAGATCCCGCGCGGACGCTACGACGTGTCGCTCGATCTGGAGTACGGCGAGAGCGTCACCAACTATCTGGGCGATCCGATCCGCGTGGCGTCGGATCTCGACGTGACGGCGGACCTGACGGTGAACGTGGAGCCGACGCTGGTCACCGTGAGCGGCGCGCTGCACTACGACGGACAAGCCATCACCGACGTGCAGCTCGAGGACTACTACCCCGAGGCCTATGTCCGCTTCGTCAACCGCGACACGCGCTCGAGCTATCTGTACTCGCAGACCAGCGGCGCCACCACGTACACGCTCAAGATCCCGCGTGGGCGCTACGATGTCTCGCTCGATCTCGAGTACGGCGAGAGCGTCGACGACTACCTGGGCGATCCCATCCGCGTGGCCTCGAACCTCGATGTGCAGGGCGCCACCACGGTGAACGTGGAGCCCACCCTGGTCACCGTGAGCGGCTCGCTCCACTACGACGGCCAGGTCATCTCCGATGTGCAGCTTGAGGCCTCCTACCCCGAGGCCTACGTGCGCTTCTCCAACAAGGAGACGGCCTCGCAGTACCTGTACGCGCAGACCGCCGGCGCGACCTCCTACTCGCTCAAGATCCCGCGCGGCGCCTACGACGTCGCGCTCGACCTCGAATATGGCGAGAGCGTCGACGACTATCTGGGAGATCCCATCCGCGTCGCCTCGAACCTCGACGTGCAGGGCACGACCACGGTGAACATCGAGCCGACCCTGATCACCGTGACCGGCTCGCTCCACTACGACGGCCAGGTCATCAGCGACGTGCAGCTAGAAGCGTACTACCCCGAGGCATATGTCAGGTTCATCAACAAGGAGACGCTGTCGACGTACCTGTTCTCGCAGACCAGCGGCGCCACCACCTACTCGCTCAAGATCCCGCGGGGCCGCTACGACGTCGCTCTTGATCTCGAGTATGGCGAGTCCGTCGACGACTACCTGGGCGATCCCATTCGCGTCGCCTCGAACCTCGACGTGCAGGGCGACACCACCGTCAACGTAGAGCCCACGCTGGTCACGGTGAGCGGCGAGCTGCGCTACGACGGCCAAACCATCAGCGACGTGCAAGCGGAGGCCTACTACCCCGAGGCCTACGTCCGCTTCGTCAACCGCGACACCATGTCGACGTACCTGTACTCGCACACCAGCGGCGCGACCTCCTACTTGCTCAAGGTCCCGCGCGGGCGCTACGACGTGTCCCTCGACCTCGAATACGGCGAGAGCGTCGACGACTACCTCGGCGACCCCATCCGCGTCGCGACCAACCTCGGCATCGATGCCGCCACCACCGTCGACGTCAACCCGCGCCTGCTCCTGGTCACCGGCGCCCTCGGCTACGACGGGCAGACCATCAGCGACGTGCAGCTGGAGCTCTACTATCCGGAGGCCTACGTGCGCTTCGTCAATCGCGAGACCTTCTCCAGCTACCTGTTCTCGCAGACCAGCGGCGCGACCTCCTACTCGCTCAAGATCCCCGCCGGCATCTACGACGTCTCGCTCGACCTCGAGTATGGGGAGAGCGTGACCGACTACCTCGGCGATCCGATTCGCGTCGAGCAGTGCGTGGTCATCGAGTGAGCGACGCCGGCGCCGACGGTGCGCACGGAAGGTGACTGGCGGCATGGGCGGGCCATCGCAGGCGGCGTCTACCCCTCGTGTGCGGCGCTCGAGGTCGTGCCGGTACGACCGCTCACCCTTGCCGTCGACGCACGCTCGACGATTGCGAACACCGCCGGCAACACCAGCAACGTGAACACGGTCGAGCTGACGAGCCCGCCTACCATGACCACCGCCAGCGGGCGCTCGAGCTCGGTGCCGGGCAGGCGTACCAGGATGAAGGGCAGCAAGCCGAGGATGGCCGTCGACGCCGTCATCAGCTTTGGACGCACGCGACCAATGCAGGCCTCGCGCAGGGCCGCCACGAACGGGCGCCCTCCCGCGCCCAGGGCGCGCACCTGCGTGACCAACACGAGCCCGTTTTGTACGGCGATACCGAAGAGCCCGATGAGGCCCACCAGCGACGCGACGTTCCAGCCCTCGCCCGAGAGCGCGACCGCGACGACACCGCCGACGGCCGCGGTGGGCACCGTGAGCAGGATGACCGCGGCGTCGCGTGCACTCCCCACGGCGAGGACCAGCAAGATCACGACGAGCGCCACGGCCATGAGCCCGGCCTTGCGCAGCGCGCGCTGGGCGCGCACCTGCTGTTCGACGCGCCCGCCCACCTCGACGAAGGATCCGCTCGGCAGCTCCAGGGTCGCGAGCGCCGCGCGCGCCTCGGCAGCAACGGAGCCCAAATCGCGCCCCTGCACCGCCGCCTCGATGGCGATGCGCCGCGACCCGCCTTCGCGTCGGATGGCGCTGGGCGCGTCCACGACGTCCACAGAGGCCACGAGCCCCAGGGGCACGCGCGTACCGTCGTGCGCATCGAGCAACAGGCTCCGTAGCGCGTCGATGTCGCTGCGATGTCCGTCCTCGAGTCGCACCACCACGTCGTGGCGCCGCTCGCCTTTCCACAGCTCCGGCCCCTCGGCGCCTACCAGCGCGATGCGAACCGTGTCGATGACGTCGCCCGGCGTGAGCCCGGCGCGCGCCACGGCCGCGCGGTCGACGAGCACGCGCACCTGCGGCAGCCCGCTAACGCGCTCCACGCGCAGGTCCGCGACGCCCTCGATGCGCGCCAGCGTGTCGCGAACGCCATCGGCGGCGGCGGCGAGCGCGTCGAGGTCGTGCCCATACACGCGAACCACCAGATCGGCGGGGGTGCCCCCGAGCCCTTCGTCGATCCGCATGCCGAGCGGCGTGGTGAACAGCACCGAGACGCCGGGCACGCGCGCGAGGCGTTCCCGCAGCGCCTGCTCGAGCTCGTCGCCGGTGCGCTCGCGCTCGGCTTTGAGCAGCACCAGCACGTCCGAGAGCGTGTGCGGCATCGGGTCCTCGGTGCGCTCGGCGCGCCCGGTGCGGCGCACAACGCTGTCGACCTCGGGGAAGGTGCGCAGCACGTCCTCCGCGAGGTGGTTCAAGCGATCGACCTCGTCGAGAGAGGCTTCGGCCGGCAGGTTGGTCTGGATGAGCAGCGCACCCTCATCAAGCGCGGGCATGAAGTCGGAGCCGAGCCAGGGCGCGAGCGCGAGCACGGGCGCCGTGATCGCGGCGGCCAGCGCCGCGGTGCGCGCGGGGTGCGCCAGCACCGCGTCGAGGGCGCGGCCATACGCCGCCTGTGCGCGCGCGAGGGCGGCGCCCTCGGCCGCTGCGCGCGGCCGCACCAGGATGCCCGCCACCACTGGCGTCAGGCTCAACGCGAGCACGAGCGCCGCGGTGATGGCAGCGATGACCGCCAGCGCGAGCGGGGCGTACATGCGTCCCTCGATGCCCGTCATGGCGAACAAGGGCAGGAACACGGCGATGACGATCAAGGTCGCGAACAGGATGGGGCGCGCCACCTCAACGGCGGCGGCGACAGCGACGTCGGCGCGCCGCTGCCCAGGGCGCTCGCCCAGGCGGTGGACGATGTTCTCCGTCATGATGATGGAGGAGTCGACGAGCAGCCCGACGGCGATCGCCAAGCCCCCGAGCGTCATGGTGTTGAGACCGACGCCGAAGCGCTCGAGCAGGGGCGCCGCCATGGCGAGTGAAAGCGGCAGTGACAGCGTGACCAGGAGCGCCGCCCGCACATCGCGCAGGAGCAGCATGATGACGAGCACCACGAACAGCGCGCCGATGCCCACGGCGCGACCGACGCCGCGCAACGCCTCGCTCACCAGCGTGGACTGGTCGTAGACCACGCGCAGACGCGCGCCCGGCGGCAAGGTCTGCTCGATCCCCGCCAAGGTGGCGCGGATCCCTGCTGCCACCTGCACGGTGTCGGCGCCGAACTGCTTGCTGACCCGACACGATACGACCTCGCCGCCGAGCCCGTGGGCCAGGCCGCGGCGAGGCGCCGGGCCCTCGCGCACGTCCGCGACGTCGCGCAGGAGGATGGGCGTGCCCTCGCGCAGCGCCACCACCACGGCGCCGATGTCCTCGGCCGACCCGGCGCGGCCGAGCGCACGCACCGACAGCTCCATGGGGCCTTGCACGAGGATGCCACCGGCGGCGCTCTGGTTGCTGCCTTCGACCGCGTGCAGCACCTCGGCCAGCGTCACCTGGCGCGCGCTCATACGATCCGGATCGACGAGCACCTGCACTTGTCGCAGGTAGCCGCCCAGGCGCTCCACGGCGGCCACGCCGGGCACCGCGAGCAGGCGGTTCTTCACCTCATGCTCGGCATGGTCGCGCAGCGTCATGAGGTCGACGACGCCGGCGTCGGCCTCGAGGATGAGCTCGAAGACCTCGTTGAGGCGCCCGGTTAAGCTCGACAACAGCGGTGGCTCTGTCCCCTGAGGGAGGGCCCGGCTCACCTCGCCGAGGCGCTCCGCGACGAGCTGCCGCGCGCGGAAGTAATCGGCTTCGGGCTCGAACTCCACGGTCACCTGCGCCACGCCGAGCTGGCTGCTAGAGCGGACGCGGCGCACCTCGGGCAACCCGGTGAGCGCGGTCTCGATGGGAATGGCGAGCGCGAGCTCGAGC
The DNA here is from genome assembly GCA_020850995.1 of Deltaproteobacteria bacterium. Taxonomy (GTDB): domain Bacteria; phylum Myxococcota; class UBA727; order UBA727; family VGSZ01; genus JACOUT01. The sequence continues at coordinate 15,794 of JADZDP010000070.1, read as the reverse complement.
TCCTCGGCGCTCATGGCCCCGTTCTGCGCGATGACGTTGAACACCGGCGCCGACAGGTCGGGGAAGACGTCGCGCCGCAAGCGAAAGAAGGCGTCGGCGCCGACGAGCGTCCCGAGCACCGCGCACAGCACGACGACGGAAGGTCGCTGGAAGCAGCCATGGATGAAGGAGTTGATCATGTCAGTGCGGGTGCTCCTCGCCGCCACCAGCCGCCTTCTCGAGCTCGGCCTTCAAGAGGAACGCGCCCTCGACCACGACCTCGTCGCCGGGGGCGAGCCCGCTCACGATCTCGACCTCGGTGCCGAGCTCGCGTCCGCGACCCACCGTCCGCACCGCGTACACGCCGGCTTCGCCACCGGCGCGCGGCGTAAATACGACCCAGGAGCGGTTGACGCGCTGGAGCGCGCGCAGCGGCACCGCGACCACGGGCGGTGCCGCCTCGTCGCCGATGGGGACCCACGCACTCGCCGACATCCCCGCCCGCAGCGAGCCCGCCTCGTTCGCGACGTCGATCCGCACGGGGATGGTGCGCGAGATCGTCTCGACCTCGCGTCCGACGTTGGTGACCGTGCCCTCGAAGGTCGCGCCTGGCAGCGCAGGGAACGAGACGCGCGCGGAGCTGCCGGCGTGAATGCGCACGGCATCACGTTCGAACGCCTGCACCACCAGCCACAGCCTGCGCTCATCGGCCACACGGAACAGCGTGTGCTCGGCGTCGACGTGGGCGCCGCGCACCGCGCGCCGCTCGATGACCGTACCGTCGATGGGCGCACGCAGCGTGACCGTGCCGCCGGCCTCGGCGGTCTTATCGACCTCGGCGATGGGGACGCCGAACGACACGAGCGACGAGCGCGCCGCTTGCAGTGCAGCGTCGGCCGCGCGCAACTCGGCCTCGGCTTCCTGGAGCTCGCGCGGCGCCACCACCTTGTCCGCCGCCAGCGGGCGCTTGCGGTCCACGGCGGCGCGGGCAAGGTCGGCGCGTGCGCCCGCGTGGAGGAGGTCGGCGCGCGCCCTCCCGACCTCGGCGCTCTCGACCTCGGCCAGCGCTTGGCCGGCGCGCACCTTGTGGCCGACGCCGACCGCGACCGAGCGGATGCGCGCGGGGATGGCCGAGGCGACCTCGGCGTAGGCGTCGTCGTTCACACGCAGCGCGCCCAGCAACACGACACCGTCGCCGGCGGCGCGTCCTTCGGCCATGATGGTGGTGACGCGGAGATCGCGCAGCATCTCCGGAGCGACGCGCACCAGCTCGGCGTCGCCGCTGGCGGCTGGGTGATCCGGGTGATCGCGATGCTCGCCGGTGCTCTCGGTCGCGCGCGGGTGGCTGTCGTGCCCATGTTCGCCTGCGGCCTCCCCGCGGGGCTCGACGTGCGCGCCGTCATGGTCGTGCTCGCGTGCGCACGCACCGCTGAGCGCGAGCAACGCGAACACGCTCGCCCAGGTGTCGTTGATGTGCGTGTTGATCATGGCGTGCCTCCCTCGGCGATGAACGTCGCCAGCGCGTGGCGCGCCTCGTCGGCGCCGCTCGCGATCTGCTCCTCCTCGACGGCGCGGGCCTCGCGCTCGATCACCAAGAGCTCCGCCAACGAGCTCTCACCCGCGTCGTATGCCTGGCGCGCCAGGCGCGCGGCGTCGCGCGCGCTGGCCACGGCGTCGGCCATGGCGGCGCTCGCCCGGCGCTGGTGCTCGAGCGCCGCGCGCGCCGAGGCCGCCTCGGCGGCAGCGGCCGTGGTCAGCGCGGCCAGCTCGAGGCCGAGCGCGGCGCCCTCAGCTCGAGCGGCCTCCGCCTCGCTCTGACCACGCGCGAACACTGGAACCTGCACCGCCAGGCCACCGCCGCCGATGTGATCGCCGTCGTCGAGGGCGTAGCGGGCGCTCAGCTCTACGGTGGGCCACGCGGCGCCTTCGGCATCGCGCTGCTCGGCGTGCACGCGAACGAGGGCTGCGCGCATCGCTCGGATGTCGCTGCGCTGGTCGGCGCCAGCGAGCGCCGGCACCGCGAGCTCGGCGTCGACGACGCGCAGGGGAACGCCGGCCGCCAGCCCAAGCGCGACCCGGAGCGCGCCCAAGGTGCGCGCGCCGGCGGCGTCGGCCGCCGCACGCGCGGCGCGGGCCCGAGAGGCCTGGGCCTCTGCCAGGCGCGCATCAATGGCCGACGCGTCCCCCGCCGCGAGCCGCCGGCGCGCGATCTCGACGAGCGCAGTGGCGTCATCGAGGGTGCGCGCGCCCAGCGCCGCGAGGTGCGCTGCCGCCAACGCATCGATGAACGCGTCGCCGGCCTGGCGCATGGCGCTGCGCGCGATCTCGTCGGCGATCGCCGTCCGCTCCTCGAGCTCTGCCTGCGCTGCGTCGCGCCGCGCGCCCTGACGCCCGGCGATGTCGAAAGACTGCGCGATGGCGACGTCGAGATCGGCGGCCACGGCGCTTGGCGTGACCCGCGCGGCGGCGCCCGCGCTCGCCGTGGGGTTGTCGGCAAGCCAGGCGCGAGCGCCCAAGAGGTGGGCGCCCGCGACGGCGACGCGGCGCCGGGCCGCGAGCACCGCGGGCGCGCGCTCGGCGGCGGTGCGGAGCGCGTCGCGCAGGGTGAGCTCGACGATAGGCACTGGTGGCGCGCCCGTGTCCGCGCCCGCGGCATGCGCGCCGCCGGCGACGACCACGAGCAGCGCCGCGATGGGGCGTTGCATGGCGTCCTCGAAAGAAGTGGAAATCAGGAGCGGCGGAGGCTCAGGCCAGAATCGGCACGTGCTGCAGGCCACGGGTGTGCCCGTCTGCCGCAGAGGTGCCGCTGCACTCGATGACGCGCGGGGCTCGCACGAGCCTTGCGCCTAGTGGCGCCAGCTCCATGGTGCACGCGGTCGCTGCCACGAGTCGGGGAGCGCACGGGCACGCGCTGCAGGCCGGTGGGCAGGCGCCCTCACCCTCGTCGGCGCCGCAGGGGCCCGCGCACTCGTCGACGACGGCCTCGAGCAGCCCGGTCGCCTGGCCGCCAAACATGAGCGCAACGACGATGGCGAGAGCGCGCAGGACCACGGTGCAGCAATAGCACGCCGAAGGTCGGCGCGGCGATCAGGCCACCGGTGTGGGCACCTTGCGCGTGGGATCTCCGTGGTCCGAGGGCGGCACGCGGAAGGGCAGCTCCGCCCAAGGGCTCTCGCCCTCCTCACCGCTCATGGACGACACCGTGATGGGCAGGTGCACGTTGTCTTCCTCGGTGATGATGGCCTCGCCCTCCGGGAGGGTCGTGGGCTCGGGGAGCTGGGCGTGCGGGCTCATGCGGCGGACCAAAGCACGATTGCGCGATCGCGCCAACCGAAACCACCGATCACCAATGGCGCGCTGCGTGATAGACGCACGCTCATGCGCGTCGCTCTGCTGTCGTTTCCCTTGGTGCTGCTCGGCTGCGTCGACGACACGCCCGAGACCCTCACTGTCGTCGTCGAAGCCAACCGCGCGCGTGCGCAGGCCGACCAAGCGCGCCTGGCCGAGATGCAGCGCGCGGTCGACGAGGCCCGTGGCGAGCTGGTGCGCACGCGCGAGGACCTGACCGTTCTGCGCGAGAAGCTGGTGGCCGCTGGCGTCATGAGCGTCGACGAGGCCAAGAAGCTCGAGGAGAAGGAGCGCGCGCTGGCCGCGCGCGAAGCCGCGCTCCCCGCGTCGCAGCGCGGCGCTTCCCCGGCGGCCCCAGGGCTCACGCGCGCCGACGTGGAAGCGCTGTTGAGCGCCCAAGAGACGCGCCTGGCCTCGCTCATCGCTGCGGTCCCGGTGGCCGAGAGCGCGCCGGCGGTGGGCAAGGCGACCAAGGAGGAGGTCGAGGCGCTCCTCGCAGAGCTGGCACGCGATCGAGACGCGCGCGGCCTCCACGTGAGCGACATGCCGCGCGGGCGGGAGCTGTTGGCGAGCGCCGAAGCGCAGCTGCGCAGGGGTCGCACCGACGAGGCGCTGGCCACCGCGCGCGCGCTCAGCGATGAGACCGCGCGCGTCAAGGTGGACATCGACTTCGTCAAGAAGAAGTACGCGCGCGCAAGCGGCTTGTTGCCCACGCTCGGTCCAGGCCTGCGTGACCAGGCCAAGGCCCTGCTAGGCGAGGTGCCGCCGCACATCACCGCCGGTAACACCCTCGCCGCCAGCCGGGCGCTCACCGCCGTGCTGGCCTTGGCCGAGTAGGCGCCGCGAGATCGGGGAATCGGACGCATCGGCGGTAGGCTTTTTTCGCTGGTTTCGCCAAGATGCCCCCCATTGGAGGTGCGGATGACCACGCCGCTCTCGTTTGACGACAACCGCCCGTCTGGCGGCCAGGACTACTCCTACTCGCCCCCAAGCTCTGCAGGCGGGAGCGGCACGAGCCGCATGCCGCTCTTGGTGGTGGCGATAGGCGCGGTCTTCGGCGCGATCTTCTCGGGCATCTCCACGTCGGACTTCATCAGTCACCTCGATCGCCAGGTGCACTCGATCCACTGCTCGTTCATCCCCGGCGCGGCCGGAGAGATGGGGGAGAGCGGCTGTCGCACGGTGATGATGTCGCCGTACTCGTCGCTGTTCCGAGAGAGCCTCTGGGGAGGCATGCCCATCGCGCTCCTCGCGGTGGCGGTGTTCGCGTACCTGGTCATGCACGCGGGCCGCCTGTTGCTCGCCGGCAAGCCCGTCACCAAGCACGACTCGCTGTACCTGCTGGCGGCGGCGGCGTTGCCGGCGCTGATGTCGTGCATCTACGCCTACATCGCGATGGTGCAGATCGGCGCCGTCTGCAAGCTCTGCGTCGGCGTGTACATCGCCAGCGCCGTCATCGTCGTGGGGGCGGTGCTCGCGCACCTGAACGCCGCGCCGGCTCCATCGAGCGAGCTGCCCATGGGCCAGTTCGCGCGCCAGTTCGGCGAGGGTGTGCTCTACGTGGCGGTGCTCGCGATCTTCTACGCGCTGTTCGCACCGGCCTCGCCCAAGAGCTCGCAGGGCTGTGGCACCTTGGTGAAGAAGGACGACAGCAGCGGCATCTTCATCGCCATGGGGAGCGGCAAGGGTACCCCGGCGGTGGCCGTGGTCGATCCCCTGTGCCCGGCGTGCAAGGGCTTCGACGATCGCATGCGGGCCAGCGGCTTCTATCGGGAGCTCGCGCTGCAGTCGGTGTTGTTCCCCCTCGATTCGGCGTGCAACTGGATGGTCAAGGACTCGCTACACCCTGGCGCCTGCGCGGTGTCGGAGGCGATGCTGTGCGAGCGGGGCAGCGCCGAGGCCATCCTCGATTACGCCTTCGAGAACCAAGAGATGCTACGAGCGCTCGCCAAGAAGGATCGCGATAGCGGCCAAACGAACGATCCCAAGCTCCGCGCCCTCCTCGAGGAGAAGTTCCCGAAGCTCAAAGGGTGCTTGGGGTCGGCCAAGATCAAGAACCAAGTGAACCGTAGCCTCAAGTGGGCGGTGTCGAATGCGCTGCCCGTGCTCACGCCGCAGCTCTTCATCGGCGACAAGCGCGTGTGCGACGAAGACACCGACCTTGGACTTGAGTACACCATCGCCAAGATGCTCGAGGGCGGCGCCGCCCCGAGCGGGAAGCGGAGGTAGCCCGTGCAAGACATGAAGGGACTCGCGCTGTTCGTTGCCTGCCTCGGCCTGCCGCTCATCTTCGTCGTGGCGAGCGAGCGCTCGGCCGCCGCCCGGATGGCGGCCGCCAGTGATGCCGCCTCGGAGGTGCCCATCGCCTCGGCCGCCGAGGACGACTACTGCACCGTGGGCCTCAAGCAGGTCGTGCGCCGCGTGGCCGGCGCCTGTGGCCTGCTCGAGAGCGGCGCGCGCGGCTGCAAGCCCACCGATGCCAAGAGCGTGGCATCGCTCACCGGCAACGACTTCAACGCCTTGTTCAAGCCGCTGCAGAACCGGGCGCACATCATCCAATTCGACTTGGACAACGTAGTGCTCGACGACGGCGGCATGAAGGAGGTGGAGGAGAGCTGGGCCGAGAAGCGCGGCGCCTCCTTCTACTTCGTGGTGGCACGCGCCTCCACCGACGGTGACGCGGCCTACAACACCGATCTGTCGCAGCAGCGCGCGCAGGCCGTCTACAACCACTTGCAGGGCAAGTTCGTTGGCGACGACGACCTCAAGAAGGTGGGGCTCTTGTGGCTCGGCGAGGAGTACGCGCAGCTCGATCAGGCGTTCTGCGCCTGGAGCCGCAGCCGCGACGGCGTCGAGTGCTCCGACAAAGACATCAACCGCAGCGCGTTCGTCGCGTGGATCGACTGCGCCATCTGAACGACGGGAGCCCCGATGCGCATCACCCTGGTCCTCTCGCTCGCGCTCCTCGCCGCGCTCGCCACCGCCGGCTGCGAAGAGAAGAAGCCCGAGGGCGACGCGCCGTCGCGCTTCGCCTCGGTCAAGCGCGACGGCGCCGCCAAGGCGGCGTCGACCTTCTGCGAGAAGCAGTGGCCTGTCGGCGAGGGCAGCAAGCGCTACGCGGCGCCGGCCGATCGCCCCATCCCCGGCGTCGCCGCGGGCGCCCCCGCCAAGGCGGGCGCGTGGCGTTGGGTCAACCTGTGGGCCACGTGGTGCCACCCCTGCGTGGAGGAGATGGGCTTGCTCGCGCGCTGGCGCGACTCGCTCACCGCCGACGGCGTCAACATCGACTTCGAGCTGTGGAGCATCGACGACGAAGAGGCGGCGCTCACGGGCTGGCTCGGCAAGACCAAGCTGCCCGGTCGCGCGCGCTGGCTGCGCACGCAAGAGGACCTGGCGCCCTTCCTCGAGGGCATCGGCGCCGACGCCGCCAGCGCCATCCCCATCCACGCCCTCGTCGACGGCAACGGCAACCTGCGCTGCTTGCGCGTAGGCGCCGTGCACGACGAGGACTACGGCGCGGTCAAGGCCTTCCTGACCGGGGCGTGACGCCGAGGCCCTGCCTCATCACTGCGCCTGCATGGCCGCCGCCGGCGCCGCCGCCTCGGCCGCCTTCTCCGCCTTGATGTCGGCCTCCCAATCCTTGAAGCCCTGCTTCTTGACGCGCACCTTGTACTTGCCGGCGTCGACGTTCTGGAAGCGGTACTGCCCCGAGCGCGTGGTGACGCTCTTTTGCACCACGAACCCCTTGTTGTCGACGAGCTCGACCTCGGTGTTGGCGAGGTCGGCGCCGTCGAAGTTGACCGCGCCCGCCACGTCGCCGGTGCTGGCACGCTGCGCCTCCCAGGTGTCGTGCGTGAACACGAGCTCCTCGGTGTCGCGCACGCGACCGGTGGCATCGACCAGGCTCAGCTCGGCCTTGAAGCGCCCGCCCTGTTTTCCGGCGAAGGTCCACGCCATGGGCCCCTCGGCGGCCGAGAGCTCGGCCTTCTCCACCTCTTTGCCGCCCTTGCCGCCCTTGTCCTCGAGCACACGCACGCGGACCTTGGCCTTCATGGCGTCGGGCGCGAGGTTCCTGAACCCGAGCACGGTCTTGCCGCCTTCGAAGCGCGCGCCCACCTCGTGCAAGAACGCGTCGCCCGCGTGCACGTAGAGGCGGCGGCGCGTCACCTTGCCGCCGGGCGCGGTGGCCGTGACGTCGACGGTGTGGGTGCCGGTGCCGAGCTTGGCGGCGTCGATGGGTGACTCGAGCTTGTCGCCGCACGCGCTGGTCACGAGCACGTCGTCGAGGAGGAGCGCCATCTGGCTCACGCCCTGCCCGCCGTTGTCGGCGGCGGCGGCCGTGAGCTTGACGGTGCCGTCGATGCGCTGGCCGTCCACCAGGCCCTTGACGTCGATGGAGACGCGGTCGAGCGAGACCAGGCCCAACACGGCCCACATGGCCTCGGCTTTGCCGAAGCCGCCGCCGCCCCAGCTCCCGTCACCCTGCTGATGCGCGAGGAGCCAGGCGGTGCCGCGCTTGACCGAGGAGTCACCGTCGCTGCGTCCGGCCAGGCGTAGCGCGTAGACGGCCTGCCCCGTGGCGAAGGGGCTCGCGGGCTGTCCCGACGAGAGCGAGAAGCTGCCGTCCTTGAGTTGCTGCTTCTCGATGACCCGCGCCAGCGACGAGATCAGCTTGTCACCCGAGCCCGCGCCCGCGGCCACCAGCCCGATGACGGCGTGATCGAGCTCTTGCAGCGCGCCGCCCTCGTCGCTCATGCGCTTGGCATGCAGGGTGAGCCACTGCTCGGCCTTCCGGATGGGCACGAGCCAGCGCGCGTCTGCCGTACGCGCATGCACCTGCCTGAAGGTCACGAGCGCTTGCGTGGTGGCCTGCACCACGCCGGTGGCCACGGGTTGATTGTTGTAGCTGCCAGGCATGGCGCCCTCTTGCGTCTGCATGGCCAAGAGCTCCTCGGCGGTCTTCACGAGCTCCGTGCGCAGGCGCGGGCCCACGCGCTCGTCGTAGTGCGCGAAGGCGGAGCCGCCGAAGGCCTTGGAGGGCTCGAAGAGCTGCTCGTCGTGGTACGAGAAGCCGTTCTTGCCATGGGCGCCGCCCGGCAGCTCGAGCATGCCCTTCACGATGGCGTCGAGCTTGCCCTGGTCGACCTGGTACTGGTTGGCGCGGCCCACCGTGAGCGCCTCGAGCGTCACCGCCTGCACGTGGCAGCCGAAGCACTTGTGCGTGTCTTGCCAGGCGAGCGTGGCGTTGGTGAGCCAATCGAGCCCCCGCTGCGCGGCGGCCCGCGCGGCAGGATCGCCGACGAGCGTGGCGCCGGTGGTCGGGTTGGTGGGCTCGCGGCACTCCTTGCCGGCGAGAGCGGGTGCGGCGGCGAGGATGAGCAGCGACGAGAGCGTGAGGGGGACGGCACGGTGGTGCATGGGGACCTCGGGTTGCACCATCAACGCGCGATGTGACGCAGGGATCTGCGCGGTCCGGTCAAGGTCCGGCAAAATGTCGTGGGTGCCGGGTTTCTGAGCGGTCCACCGCGCCCCTGCCGCATACGGATGCGGCTGTGATCGCTGGCACGGCCCGTGGAATGGAGCGTGCCGGCTCCTGCTCGACGGAGATCCCATGCGCGCTGTCGTCCTCGCCCTGCCCCTGTCGCTCGCCTGCGCGCTGCTGCACGCCGACCGGGCGGACGCCTGCGGTGGCCTCTTCTGCGCCACCGCCTCGCCCTCGCCGGTCGACCAGCAGGCCGAGCGCGTGCTCTTCGAGGTCAACGACGACCTCTCGGTCACCGCCACCGTGGAGGTGAAGTACCAGGGCGACCCGAGCGCCTTCTCGTGGATCATCCCGGTGTCGGCCACGCCCTCGTTCATCGAGACCGGCAGCGCCTCGGTGTTCCAGCTCCTCGACGCCGCTACCCGGCCGTCCTTCATCGCGCCGCAGCAGGACTTCTCCGAGTGCGACGCCCCCGGCATGGGCCCGGGTGGCTTCGCCTGCGAAGAGCGGATGCTGGAGATGCCGGTGCCGCCGCCGTCGGACCAGGTGCCCACCTCGGGCGGTGGCGTGGTCGTGACCGAATACCCGAACGTCGGTCCCTACACCGACATCATCCTCGTCGAGGGTGAGGACCCGAGCGAGATCGTCAGCTTCCTCAACGACAACGGCTACCTCGTCACCGAGTCCATGCGCCCGATCTTCGAGGAGTACTCGTCGGAGGCGCAGCGCTTCCTGGCGGTGCAGTTGCAGCCCAGCGCCGAGGCGAAGGACATCGTGCCGATTCGCTTCCACTGCCCGGCGCCCGGGCCCGTGATCCCGCTGCGGCTCACCCAGGTGGCGGCGGCGCCCGAGATGGGCATCGTGGTCTTCATCGCGGGCGCGCAGCGCTACCGGCCCGCCCTGGCCTCGGGCTTCTCGGAGCTCTTGGTGCCGCCCGAGGACGTCCACATCGACAACCAGGGCCGCAACAACTACTTCCCGCTGATCTCCAAGCTCATCGACGATCTCGGCGGCCTGGGCTTCGTCACCCAGCGCGCGCAGCCAGGGGCCCAGGTGCTGCCGCTCCTCAACAACATCTTCCTCGGCACCGAGGACGAGGAGGCCGCGCGCACCGAGCTGACACGCCTCTTCACGGAGCGGCCCTACCTGACGCGCATGTACTCGCGCATGAGCGGTCACGAGATGGTCGTCGACCCGGTGTTCGAGCCGAGCGAGGGCGGCGACGTCGACGGCAGCATCGACTTGTCGGGGCAGACCGTGCAGATGTGCGGCGACGAGGGCGACACGCCTCCGTGCGGGCTGCTGTATTGCGGCAACATCGACGCCTGCGCCACCACGGAGCTCGGCGACGGCTGCGCGTGCAACGGCTCGCGCACCGCGCGCGCCAGCACGGCCCCCGATGGCACGCCCACGGTGAGCTGCGTGCCGACCTCCTACGACTTCGTGGGCGGCGTCAGCATGCAGGGCTGCGACGGCGTCGACTGCGGTGAGGGCGTGTGCTTCCCGCAAAACGGCAGCGCCACCTGTCGCTGCGCGGAGGGGGCGGCCGCGGTCGTCGACGGCAACAACCCCGCGTTGGTGCGCTGCGTGGCGGCGATCATGGCGTATGGCCCCGAGCAGCTCACCTGGCCGGTGCAGCCTGGCGCCCCGGCGACCCAGCAGGCATGCAGCGGCAACCGCGGCCGCGCTGGCGGGCTCCTCTCGCTTGCCCTCCTCTTCGGCAGCGCGCTCGCGTTGCGAGTGCGTCGTCGCCGTCACTGAGGTCCTGTTCCCTGGAGCGCCCATGCGTCTGGTCCCTGCTGCACTGTTCACGTCGCTGTCGCTGGTGGTGGCGCACGCCGAGCGCGCCGAGGCATGCGGCGGCCTCTTTTGCGCCCAGACCTCGCCCTCACCGGTGGACCAGCAGGCCGAGCGCGTGCTCTTCGAGGTCAACCCGGACCTGTCGGTCACTGCCACCGTCGAGGTCAAGTACAACGGCGACCCGAGCGCGTTCTCGTGGATCATCCCGGTGTCCGACACGCCCTCCTTCGTCGACACCGGCAGCGCCTCGGTGTTCCAGTTGCTCGACGCGGCCACACGTCCAGCCTTCATCCCGCCGCAGCAGGACTTGTCCGATTGCCCACAGCCCTCGTTCGGCTGCGCCGCGCCGTTCCCGGCCTACGACACGGCACCGGCCAATGCCGTTGGCGGCATCGATGATCGCGGCGGCGTCTCGGTCACCGAGTACCCGAACGTGGGCCCCTACACCGACATCATCCTCGTGGAGGGCCAAGACCCGCAGGAGGTGATCACCTTCCTGAACGACAACGGCTACCTCGTCACCGAGTCCATGCGGCCGATCTTCGAGGAGTACTCCTCGGAGTCGCAGCGCTTCCTGGCGGTGCAACTGCAGCCAAACGCGCAGGTGAAAGACATCGTGCCCATCCGCTTCCACTGCCCCGCACCGGGGCCGGTGATCCCGCTGCGTCTCACGCAAGTGGCCGCGCTGCCCGAGATGAGCATCGTGGTGTTCATCGCCGCCGAGCAACGCTACCGCCCGGCCAACTTCTCCGAGCTCGTGATGCCGGCGGAGCAGCTCCACTTCGACAACCAGGGGCGCAGCAATTACTTCCCCTTGGTGTCGAAGCTCATCGACGACCTGGGCGGCCTGGCCTTCGTCACCGAGCGCGCGCAGCGCTCCGCGAACCTTCAGCCCCTGGTGGACCAGGTGTTCCTCGGCGTCGAAGACGAGGTGGCGGCGCGCGCCGAGCTCACGCGCCTGTTGAGCGAGCGCCCCTTCGTGACCCGCCTGTACTCGCGCATCAGCGGGCACGAGATGGTGGTGGACCCCGTGTTCTCGCCCAGCGACGGCGGCGAGCTCGACGGCTCGCTCGACCTCTCGAGCCAGACCATCGAGCTGTGCAGCGACCGGGGCAACGCGCCGCCGTGCGGCTTGCTCTACTGCGGCGACGTCGACGCTTGCGCCACCACAGAGCAAGGTGATGGCTGCCTGTGCAGTGGCGCGCGCACCGCGCGCGCCAGCACCGCGCCGGACGGCACGCAGACCGTGAGCTGCGTGCCCACCGCCTACGACTTCATCGGCGGCGTCGGCATGCGCGGCTGCGACGGCGTCGATTGCGGCGAGGGCCTGTGCTTCCCCCAGAACGGCACTGCCACCTGCCGCTGCAACGACGGCGCCGCCGCCGTCGTCGACAGCGGCATCGCGGGCGTGCGCTGCGTACCATCGAGCATGAGCTACGGGTCCGATCAGCTCACCTGGCCGCCCGAGGCCGTGGCGCCGGTGCCCACGGGCTGCAGCGGCGGCCGCGGCACGCGCGCGGGCGGCGGCCTGTCGTTGGCGCTCTTGCTCGGCGCTGGGCTGGCGGTACGGCTGGTGCGACGGCGCTGATCAGCCCTTGGCCTGCGCGTCGGCGATGCCGAGCGCGTCGTCGAAGGCGGCCACGCACTCGTCGAGCTCTGCCTCGGTGACGATGAGCGGTGGCGCCAGCACGTCAGCGGGGCGCGTTTTTCGCGCGGTCGTCAAGTTGTTGGAGCGCCGATCCCAAGTCGTCGACGAAAGACTTGATGGACGCCTGGTGCGTCCCTGCCGAATAGAAGTCCATCGCTTCGACGACATCTGGCGCCAACTCCATTACTCCCGTCAGCAACGGCACGCTCGCGTTCGCCAGCGCCTCGGCGACCACGTGCTTGTAACGGTCACGCTCGCACTTGTTGGGATCGGCCGGACAACCTGCGCCAACCGCCTTCTGAAACGCCACGGGATCGGCGAGTAGCCAACGCTCCACGTGCGGGTCCGGACATCCAATCACGACGCGAGGAATGATCGCGTCATCTACCCGAGCCGCGATCTCCCGTTGTTTCGCTGCATGGCCTACGCAGTTGCCGTCGACGACCACAACCAGCAAGTCGGGGGTCCCGGATAGCCTCCCCGTTCGAAGACCCTGCTGCCACCCCTCGAGCTCCGTCAGCACCCGACCCGCGCCACCGCGAGCGCATTTTGCATCAACGTGCAGGTCCAACGCACGCTCGCGTGCAAGCCGCCCTACGAGCTGCCGAACAAACAGTTCATGCCCGGCATCCTCACAGAAGAGCGTAACGCGGCTAGTCATCGAGCCAGCCGCGGACCAGCATGCCCTGAACCTGCTGAAGATCGTCGTCGGAGCGAAGGGCCTCGGCGACTTTCTTGTTCTCGAAGAGCGGACTTGGATCCTCGAAGGGGCATAGCGAGGTTTCCCCTCGATCGTTCGCGCAGCGGAGCAGCTGGACCTTTTCGGGTGCGCGCCGTTGGGCCCTGAGCATCTCCGCGACGAAGGCCGGTGAATGCGTCGTCACCATCACTTGGGTGCCGCGCTCCGCGATGCCGACAAGCAGTCCAGCAATCACCTCGAGGCGGCGTGGATGTACGCCGTTCTCGGGCTCCTCCAGGGCGATGAGCGAAGGGCGAAACGGGTTTGCCGCGATCGCGCAAAGCGTCAAGACGCGCAGCGTCCCCTCCGAGACGACACGCGACGAGAACTCGGTCCCGTTCTGTAGCAATCGAATGTCCAGCGTCCCGCGCTGGGGGTCAAGGTCGACATCGAGCCTCGTCACCGAGGGAAGAGCAGCGTGCAGTGCACGCTGGACAGCCTTGAACGCCGGTAGCGTCCCACTACCGCCCTTCAGCCGATAGAGAAACGGCGCCAAATGCTCGCCATTCGCGCCGACGTCGTCAACCTCCCGCGGCGGCTGTGCCGTTCGCATCGCGCCAGCCGGGTCCAGGTAATAAGAACGCCAGCGGCTGACCTCGTCACGCAGATGATCGAAGTCCGGGTACTTCTCGCCCGAAAACTGGAGGTTCGATACCACGGTGTGATGCAGCGGGAGTGTCTCGTGACGAGGCTGCCCCTGCTCCTGGAGTCGGCGTACCGCAAGTCGACCGCCGTCGACACGCTCGACACGAGGGTTTTTCTCGAGCTCCCCGGCAGCGGTCATTCGTCCAAGATACTCGTCGATCACACGAGCCTCTCCGGAGCCTGGCCGCATCTCGACGCCAACCCGGTACTTGAGCAGAGGGAACCTTGCACCCCGGGGCTCTCCTGGGCGAACGACCCCTTCGATCTCGAGATGGACGGCAGGTGTCCCAAGGAGCTCCGAGAGCCCGCCGCGCGGCAGCGAGAAAGCCTCGACCGGATAGCCGCGCAACGGGGGGCCAAGCGCTTCGCCCACGGTCCGCTCCGTGATCAGTCGGGACAGCAGAAGGAGCGCTTCAATCAGGTTGCTCTTACCCGCGGCGTTCGGCCCGAAGAGGACGTTGATTGGGCGGAGCTCCACGGAGACGTCCGCGAGCGACTTGAACCCTTGGATGCGCGCGCTTGCCAGCATCGTGTGCCCTTGAACGGAGCCTACCGTGGACCGGACCGTCAGCGCTTGCTGCCGCGCCGCACGACGGAAACGCGACGTGCCAGTGCCTGCGACCTTCGGTACGCCGGCGCTAGCCCTTGGCCTGCGCGTCGGCGATGGTGAGCGCGTCGTCGAAGGCGGCCACGCACTCGTCGAGCTCCGCCTCGCTGACGATGAGCGGTGGCGCCAGCACGAAGTGCGACATCCAGCCGACCGTGTAGACGCCCTTCTCGAGCATCTTTGCGTTCACCTGATCGATGAGCATGGGCTTACGCGCGTACTTATCGTGGAAGGTACCGAAGGGCTCCTTGGTGGCGCGGTCTTTCACCAGCTCGACGGCCCAGAACAAACCGAGGCCACGCACGTCGCCCACCGAGGGGTGGCGTTCCTTGAGCTTGGCGAGCTTGGCGCCAAAGACCTTGCCCATGCTTTGGGCGCGCTCGATGAGCCCCAGGCGCTGGTACTCGCCGATGGCAGCCACCGCGGGCGCCAAGGTGAGCGCGTGGCTCTCGTAGGTGTGGCCGTGCGCGAACCAGCCATCCTCGAAGAAGTCGGCCACCGCGCGCGTGGTGCCGACCACGCCGAGGGGCGCCATGGCCGAGGTGACGCCCTTGGCGGTGACCAGGATGTCAGGCTCGACACCCCAGTGGTTGACCGAGAACCACGCGCCGGTGCGACCCCAGCCTGCCATCACCTCGTCGGCGATGAGCAACACGCCGTACTTCTTCGTCACCTCGCGCAAGCGCGGCAGGTAGTCGTCGGGCGGCACCAAGACGCCGTTGGTGCCAACCACCGGCTCGATGATCATGGCGGCGACGTTGGCCTCGTTCTTGAGCACGTACTCCACGTAGTCGACGGTGGCGCTGGCGTTGGCGAAAGGCCCCGGGCGATAGGAGTTGCACTCGGGCACGTGGATGACGCCGTCGACGGTGCTGCGCGTGGGCTCGGCGAACCACCGGCGGAAATCGCCCGTGAGCGCGGCCGAGGTGGCGGTGGAGCCGTGATAGCCGTTGTAGCGCGCGAGGATCTTGTGCTTGCCCGTCATCAAGCGCGCCATCTTGACGGCACACTCGTTGGCCTCGGTGCCCGAAGTGGCGAAGAAGAACTTCTCGATGCCCTTGGGCACTACCTCGAGGAGCTTGGTGGCGAGCTTGGCGCGCACCTCGGTGGCGAAGCCGGGCGCGGCGAAGCACAAGGTCTTCGCCTGCTGGCAGATGGCCTCGACGACGGCCGGGTTCTGATGGCCGAGGTTGCTGCACATGAGCTGGGCGCTCATGTCGAGGTAGCGCTTGCCCTTGTCGTCCCAAAAGCAGGTGCCCTCGGCCTTGGCGATCGTCATGGGCTTCCAGCCCTTCTGCGGGCGCCAGGTGCCGTAGGTGTACTTGGCGACGATCTCGGACGTGCTCAGCTCGGGCATAGGGAGGCTCCTCGCGCGAGGACATACACCCCCACGTCGTGGCTGTCAGGGGGCCGACGCAGCGCCTTAGGGCCCGCGAACGGACAACTCAATCGTCCTCGCGAGCGATCCATCGTCGCTGGCGGCGTCGCGTCCTCGGTCCGTGGCGACGGCCACGGCCCTGCGGGGCTCCTTGCCATCGACGCGCCT
>JADZDP010000069.1 GCA_020850995.1 Deltaproteobacteria bacterium | reverse complement strand
GCGAACGGACAACTCAATCGTCCTCGCGAGCGATCCATCGTCGCTGGCGGCGTCGCGTCCTCGGTCCGTGGCGACGGCCACGGCCCTGCGGGGCTCCTTGCCATCGACGCGCCTCGCTCGCGATCACCGATCGACGTGTCCATTCGAGGGCCCTAAGCGATCAGCTTGGCACCTCGAGCGACAACACATGCTCGCGCTGGTCCACGGCGTCGGCTCGGTGTCGCCAGGTGGCCGTGTGCTGGTCCATGACGTACTCGGCCGCCCACTCCGGGTAGCGCTCGGCCAGCTCCGGCAGCGCGTCGAGCAGCACGCCGAAGTCCTCTTCGGTTGTGGCGGGCGAGAAGCTGATGCGCAGCCAGCCGGGCTTGCTGGCCTCGTCGCCGCGGTCCAGCGAGCAGCGGATCTCGAAGCTGCGCGCGGCGCCGATGCCGAGCAGCTCGTGGCCATAGGTGCCGGCGCACATGCAGCCGCCGCGGGTCTGGATGCCCCAGCGATCCGACAGCATGCGCGCCGCCAAGTTGTGGTGCAGGCGCCCCTCGTCGACGATGAGGGAGACGATGGCCAGGCGCTCGGCGTCGAGGTCGCCGAGGATGTGCAGCTTGGGGTGCTTGCGCCAGCGCTCGATGGCGCGGCGCACGAAGTCGTCGTCGACGCGCCGCATGCGCGCGGTGCCCACCTTCTCCTTGAGCTCGATGGCGAGGCCGGCCCTGATCACGCCGACGACGTTGGGCGTGCCGCCCTCCTCGCGGTGCGACAGCTCCTCGGTGTAGCGCCAGTCCCAGGGCGAGGTGTAGATGACGGTGCCGCCGCCGGGCTCCACGGGCACGCGGCTGCGAAAGAGCGCCTGGTTCGCCACCAACAAGCCCGGCGCCTGCGGACCGCCGAGGAACTTGTGCATCGAGACGAACACCGCGTCTTTGCGCAGCGCGGGGTCGTTGCCCGGGTGCAGGTCGATGTCGACGTAGGGCGCCGCTGCCGCGTAGTCGAAGCAGGCGAAGCCCCCGTGCTTGTGCATGGCGAGCGCCAGCGCGTCGACGTCGTTCTTGATGCCGGTGACGTTGGAGGCGGCAGAGAACGAGCCGATCTTGAGCGGGCGCTTCTGGTAGCGCGGGTCGGCGAGCAGCAGGTCGAGCTCGGCGGCGCTGACGCGGCCGTTCTTGTCGAAGCCCACCATGACGACGTCGGCGATGCTCTCGCGCCAGGGCAGATCGTTGCTGTGGTGCTCCATCTTCGAGATGAACACCACCGGGCGCTCGTCGTCCTTGATCTGGCGCTTCACCTGCACGATGCGCTCGATGGGCTCGGGCACGAGCAGGCCGATGGCGCGCACCAACTTGTTGATGGCGCCCGTGGCGCCGCTGCCGCACAGCACCACTACGTCGTCGGCGCTGGCGTTGACGTGGCGCGCGATGGTGGCGTGCGCCTCGTCGTACAGGCGCGTCATGTAGCCGCCCACCGCGCTCGCGTCGGTGTGCGTGTTGGCCATCCACGGCAACACGCGCGTGAGCACGGTCTGCTCGATGGGCAGGAAGGGCAGGCCCGAGGCGGTGTAGTCGAAGTAGCGCTTGGGCAAGGTGCCGAAGGGCGTGCGCACGGTGGCGTCGCGCCCCACCACTTGCTGGCGCACCCAGTGCAGCACGGGGTCGAAGCGGGGGTCGCGCGTCGTCGACGCGAGGTCGTGGTCGTCGGCAGTGCCCATGGCGGGCACCCTACGCGAGCGCCACGCCCCGGCAAGGCGGGTGGCGCGCGCTGGGGCCTGCGTTCCGGCGCGGTTTGGCGCTAGGCTCTCGCGCCATGACGGACTGGAAGAAGCTCATCTCCTTGCTCGGTGACGACGATCAGGAGCACCGCATGGCCGCGGCCGTAGTGGTGGGTGCACTGGCCATCAAGGACGCGGCCGCGCAGCAGGCCCTGCTCAAGCTGAGCGAGCGCTCGCCCGACGAGCAGCGCGTGGCGCTCGACGCCTTGGCGCGCACGGCGCCGAACAAGGGCGTGGCGCGCGCGCTTTCGTTGTTGGCTCACGGCGCGCCGCCGGTACGCGAGGCGTCGTTCCGCTTGTTGGTGGCGGCCGGCCCCGACGTGGTCGACGAGATCCGCGCGCGCAGAGCCGCCGCCGGCGAGGTGGAGAAGCGCGAGCTCGATCGCGTGCTCGGCGAGCTCGGCGGCGCCGACGCGTTCAAGGCCTTGCTCGACGGCCTGGCCGCCGCCGACGAGACCACGGCGCGCTCGGCGGCGTTGGCGGTGCGCGAGCGCGTGCTCGGCGCCGACAAGCGCACGCGCAAGAGCTTCGCGTCGACCACCATGAAGGTGCTCGGCAAGAAGGACGCGCGCACGCCGCAGCACGACGCCGCGCTCCTCAAGATCCTCGGCTGGTGCGAGGACGAGGCGGCGCTGCCCTTGCTCGTCGACGTGGCCAAGGACGACAAGCGCCCGAGCCTGGTGCGGCAAGAGGCCGTCATCGCGCTGCGCTTCGCGTTACAGACCGACGCCGCCGGCAAGGCCGCCGTCGACGCGCTCTTGGTGGCCGCCACCGGTAGCGACCCGGGCCTGGCGCGGGCCGCGCTTGGCACCTTGGCGCTGGCCAAGATCGGCGACGCCAACCTGCCGAAGCTCAAGGTGCTGGCCACGCACCGCGACCACGAGCGCGCGCTCTTGGCCGTCGACAAGCTGCATGCGCATGGCGGCGCGGGTGCCGCCACCACCTTGGTGGAGGTGGTGCTGCACGCCGATCGCCCCGTGGCCGAGCGCGCCGCCACGGCGCTCGCCACCAGCAACGACGCGCTCGAGCCCGCGCTGGCCGCGGTGCTCACGGCCAAGGACATCGACCGCGCCCGCCTGTTGGCCGAGCTCATCGTGCCGCGCGCCAAGGAGCTGAAGAAGCCACAGCAGAAGAAGGTGCTCGAGGCGGTGGTGGAGCGCCTGGCCGACGACGGGCGCGGCTACGAGGCCTGCCTATCCATCGCCCGCGCCGCCGACGCCGAGGGCACCGCAGTGGCGCTGCGCGAGCTGGCCGCCAAGCTCAAGAAGCAGAAGAAGGAAGAGCGCGCGCAGCATGCGCTCATCCTCCTGTCGCACACCGACGGCGCCACCGCCGACGATCGCTTGCGCTTGGCGCTGGCGGCGCTCAAGAAGAGCCGGCTCGACCCGAGCCCGCCGGCGCGCGCGCGCGACGAGGCCATCAAGCTGTTCAACGAGATCGCCGGAGACGTCGACGTGGCGCGCGAGCTCAAGCGCGACAAGGGTGTCACCGACGAGCAGCTCTTCTACTTGGGCTTCCACTTCACGGAAGACGGCGACCCGCTCGGTGAAGAGCTCCTGCAAGAGGTGATCACGCGCAGCCCGCGCAGCAAGCTCGGCAAGGCGGCCAAGAACAAGCTGAAGCTCGAGGCCTGAGAATCCGGCAGGAAATCTGCGGTGCGACCCGCTGGCTGCGTTGCGGGTCCCTCCGCTTCGGCGTCACGTACCTCGGTACGTTCGCCTCGCGGCCCCGCCCGCGCCTTGCCAGCGGTCCGCTCGCGACGATTTCCTGCCAAATTCTGAG
>JADZDP010000068.1 GCA_020850995.1 Deltaproteobacteria bacterium | reverse complement strand
TCTGCAAGCGCAACGCCGGCAAGAGCCTCCCGGTTAAGCGATTGCTCGCCGGCATGGACGACGCATTCCTCGCGGGGATTCTGCGCCTCAAGGAGGCGCGGTGACGACGGAACTGCGTTCACCCTAGGGGAGGCCGGCGCCTGGTCGGCGACCGGCTCCCCGCGCCGGTCACACTCAAGCGCCCTCGTCCTCGACGGCGACGCGCCACAGGCGGAACGGCAGCACCTTCGCTGACCAGTCGTACCCGACGAGGCGTCCCACCTGCCCCTCGGCGACCCACGCGTGCACGCCGTCCACGATCAGGCCGGAGGGATCTTCCATCCCCTCGGTGATGACCTCGACGGCGCCCGCGTCACCGTCGAGCCGGACGCGCGTGAGCCCGGTCCCCTCTACGACGAGGAGCGTGTCATCGTCGTAGACCCGCAGGCCGTCCGGGCTCACGAGCTTGCGATCGAGCGCGACGCGGATCGGCTGCTCGGCGCCGCCGTCCGGGCGGAGCGCGACGCGGTACAGCGCGCCGTCGTAAGTGCTCACGACGTAGAGGCTGTGGGTCGGCGCGTGGTAGTCCGCGCCGTTCGCGCTGAACATGAAGGGCAAGAGCTTGTCGGCGAACACCGGGTCCTCGCTCCAGACCTCCAGCGCGGTGCCGCCGACCGGCAAGCGCAGGATGCGGCCCGTCATGGAGTCGGTGACGTAGAGGTTGCCGTCGGGGTCTTGCACCAGGTCGTTGCAGATCCCTTTTGCGCCGGGGAGCTCGAAGGAGTCGAGCGCTTCACCGGTGGCCAGATCGAAGCTCTTGAGCGCGTTGACCTTCTCGAAGTGCGGATCGGCCGAGCAGGCCCACAAGAGCTCGGCCTCCTCGTCGACAACCAGGCCGACCACGGAGCTCATGTCGCCGCTGCCGGCGGGCACGAAGGCCTCGACCTCGTCGGCCTCGGGGCGCAGCCGCACGACCTCGCCGGTGCCGACGCTGCCGATGTACAGGTTGCCTGCCGCGTCGAAGGCGAGGCCTTCAGGGTGGAAGGCCTCGCCGGGAAGCACCAGCGCTTCGCCGTTCACGTCTGGGTTGGCGCCGTCGCATGCGCTGAAGAGGGCGGCGGTCGCCGCCAGGATGCTGCTCAGGGTGAGGTGATGTGGGATGCGTGCCATGGTGTCCTCCGTGCCGATGCTCATCGGTCTCACGCTATTGTCGTCAAGTTCGTTGGATTTGCGATGGCAGATACGTTATGATTCATGACTAGGACTCTAAGTCTGGAGATTCCATGGCAGACGCCCTCACCGCAGTCCTGCGCACGGTGCGCTTGCAGGGGAGCATCTTCTTTGGCGCCGAGGCGCAGGGCGCGTGGGGGATGGCCTTCCCGCAGTCCTCCCCCGAGCTCGGCGTGGCCTTTCACACCGTTCGCCGCGGCCGTTGCGTCGCGCGCGTGCACGGCGCGACCAAGCGCGAGCTGGAGCTCGAGGCGGGAGACCTCGTCCTCTTCCCCAGGGGCACGCCCCACGATCTCGTCGACACCACCACCACCTCTGCCGAGCCGATCGCAGAGCTGGTGGCCCGTCACGGCAGCCGTCCGAGAAACGAGCCCATGCGCCTGGGCGCCGGCGGGCCGACCACCACGCTCCTGTGCGGCTACTTCGTCACCCGCGCGCCCGAGCGCGACGCGCACCCGCTGCTCTCGGTGTTGCCGGACCTCGTGCTGGTCCGCGGCACGGGAGGGCGTGCGTCGGCGTGGCTGGAGTCGCTGCTGGCGCTCATCGATGAAGAGACGCGCGCGGCCTTGCCCGGCAGCGAGACCGTGGTCGACCGGCTGACGGAGGCGCTCTTCATCCGCATCGTCCGAGCGTGGCTCTCCGAGGAGTCAGAGCGCGCGCCGAGCTGGATCGCCGCGCTTTCCGATGTGTCGCTCGCGCGCGTCCTTGGCCTCATTCATGGGTCGCCCGCGCACCCATGGACGGTGGATGAGCTCGCGCGCCGCGCGGGCGTGTCGCGCTCCGGGCTCGCGGCGCATTTCCGCGAGAAGGTCGGCGAGCCACCCATGCACTACCTCGCGCGGTGGCGCATGCAGTTGGCGGCGCATCAGCTCGAGGATCCCGACGTGGCGCTGGTCGAGGTGGCAGAGCGCGTGGGCTACCACGCCGAGGAGGCGTTCTCGCGCGCGTTCAAGCGTTTCTGGAGCGAAGCCCCGGGGGCCTGGCGTCGACGACATGCGCGGCGCGCGGCGCGCGGAGAGCACACGGCGATGCAGCCGTTCCCGGCGGCAGCTCAACCAGCGTCGTTGCGCTCGCCTCCCTCGTAGCCGGGGCTGCTCATGCAAGTGGCTGGTCCGTTGGTCTTCGGCGGCTGATGCGCGGCGATGCGCTGCGCGTCAGCCGCCGAGCCATCGACGCACCCGGGCGAGGCAGGCTCGTCGCGCGTGGTCCGCTCGTGCCGCCGCTTCCTGCTGCTCGCTTGCGGGTCGCTTCGCGCGGCCAAAGATCTCGGATCGGAGCGGAAACTCGTTTGGTGCGCCCAGCGCCAAGGCCGTGTCGACCATTTCCGCTATGACGAACGGGTCGTCCGGAGACAGCCGCTCGTCGAGCACCAGGCGCGCCAACACCTGCTTCCCGCGGGGACCCATCGCGCGCAGCTCCACGAGGATCGCCCGCTGCAGGGATGAAGACTCGCCAGCGCCGAAGAAGGTACGCGCGACGCGGTCCTCCTCGACGTCGAGATGGCGTCGCACCAGCTCGGCCACCACCTGGGGCGTGGGCATCTCGTCGAGCGAGGCGACGAGCACGCTGCGGCTCTCTGCCGGGCGGCACTCGGCGACGGCCTTGGCGAGCCAGCTCCGCATCTCGATCTCCAGAGTGCTCCGGTGCCGCCAAAGAGCGGTGAGCTCGTCGCAGGCGTTGCCGAGGGTTCGCGCGTGATGCTGCAAGATCCAGCGCCCGAGCTCGAGCGCGCGAGCATCGTCCGCGAGCTCGGGCCAGCCGTTCCATCGCCGCACCATCGCGAGCGCTCGTTGGGGAGAGATCGTCGAGGCAAACACCGCTACCACGTCGTCGGGCGCCCAGCCGAAGTGCCGGTGCTGCTCGATGTCCGTGAGCACCACCTTGAGGAAGAGCTCGGCGTTGCGGGCCCGCAGCCCATCGAGCTTCGACTTCCGCTGCTCCGGCGAGGAGTCGCTCAGGAACCCGAGCCAGTAGTCATAGGAGCTCTCGATGTCCGGGTGGCTGCGCACCCAATCGCGATACTGCTCGCTCGACGCGAAGCGCTGACCGGTGATGAGACCAAGCGCGGCCAGCGCGACGTCATGCACGGTGACGTCGATCCATCGCATCGGGTAGCCCGCTTGCTTCACCTGGCCGTAGAGGACGATCGGGAGCGAGCCGGCCTGCTCACGCCGCTCGAGGTGACGCTTGACGATCGCGAGATCGCGAGCGTCCCGATCGGAGGCGAGCCACATCAGCGCCAACGCCGTGCTCCGGGGCTGGTTTCGCCGGCCGAGGTACTCCACCAGCGCGGCACGAGTCGCCGCGTCGAGGCCGGCGCCCGCCTGCAGCAAGAGCGATGCTGCTCCGTGCGCGCCTTCGCGAACCTGCACGAAGTCGGGGAGCTCACGGAGGGCTCGTGAATCGCTGCCGTTCGCCTTGGCAGCGTCGAGCGCAGCGCCCAGCTCGGCCACCCGCTCGCCCACCGGCACGGCCACATCCATGGTGACCACCAACGAAGAAGTGAGGACCCAGGAGGCGAACATGCGCACGAGCGTAGAGCAGCGGATCGCGCCCGAGAATCCATGTCCCCGAGGTGGCAGAGGCAGCGACGTGTGCGTGTCAACGGTCAGGAACAACCACCCCACTCGCGCCGCGTGGCGCGCGGAGAGCACACGGTGATGCAGCCGTTCCCGCCAGCGGATCAACCGTCGTCGTCGTCGAACTTGCCTCTGTTGCCGCCGTCGGCTCCTCCGCGACCGCGTGGATGGACCCGTGGCGCCCCAATTCGGTGGCATCGCTGATGGGTTACGTCGCTGATCGGTCACCCAGCGCGCGACGCGACGTGCCCACACCTCCCGCGACTCCCTGGCCATCGCTCGCCTCCACGCGCGCGAGTACGCGTGGGGGCAAGTGGTGTCTCGACGCGCCTCGTCGGCCGGAACCCGATCAGGCGTTCGTGCTGTGGTGGCATGTCGTGATCGCGATGCCGACGAGGTGAGCGCAAGCAACGTCCGCCGGACAAGCAGGATCGGCACCGCATTTGCGGGGTGTAGGGCTGGCCTGTTCAGCCGCAGCACTCGTACCAGCTGAGGCCCAACGTCACCGGATCGGCGCAACCCGCTTGATCCCACGGCCGGCAGGTGCCGGGACCGTCGCAGACCCCACCTGTTGCGCACGGCTGACCGTCAGCACCGGTCTCCATGCAGGATCGATCCTGGACGCATTCAAGGGCGCCATCACACGCCGACCCATCGTCTGGGCATGGCTCTCCAAGCCCACCGGCCTCCATGCAATACCCATCGCTGCAACCGAGCCCTGCGGCACACGGCCGTCCAATGCAATGCTCACCGAGCTGCGCAATCGGCGCTGCGCAGCATTCGTACCAGCCAATATCCAATGTCATCGGATTGGCGCAACCCGCCTGGTC
>JADZDP010000067.1 GCA_020850995.1 Deltaproteobacteria bacterium | reverse complement strand
GCGAGGCGCGTCGATGGCAAGGAGCCCCGCAGGGCCGTGGCCGTCGCCACGGACCGAGGACGCGACGCCGCCAGCGACGATGGATCGCTCGCGAGGACGATTGAGTTGTCCGTTCGCGGGCCCTTAGAGAGCTGATTCGGCCGTCGATGTCACGGTGCGCATCCCCTCGGCGATGGCGCCCACCAGGCCCGAGTCGACGGCGCGGCAGGCGACCTTGATGGCGTTCTTGATGGCGCGCGGGCTCGAGCGCCCGTGCGCCTTGATGCACACGCGATCGAAGCCGAGGATGGGCGCGCCGCCGTACTGTTGCCAGTCGGTGGTCTTCTTGAGCTCTCTCAGTGTGGGCGCCAACAGCGCCAGGCCGGCTTTGTTGATCAGGCTCTGATCGAAGGCGTAGCGCAGCAGGTGCTGCACGGTCTCGGCCACGCCCTCGAGCATCTTGAGCACGATGTTACCCACGAACCCGCCAGTGATGACGACGTCGGCGGTGCCGCGGGGGATATCGAGCCCCTCGACGTTGCCGATGAAGCACAAGCCCGGCACCTTGGCGAGGCGCCCGTGCGCTGCCACGATGGCGTCGAGGCCCTTGCTCGCCTCGGTGCCGTTGGACAAGAGCGCCACGCGCGGCGCGGGGTTGTGCGAGATGCGCTGCGCGTACGCGGCGCCCATGATGGCGAAACCCACCAGATCCTCGGCGCTGACGTCGAGGGTGAGCCCCGCGTCGAGGATCAGGCTGAAGGGATCCTGCTTGTCGCCGCGCCGGGTCTCGGTGGGGTACACGGCGCCGAGCGCACAGCGCGACACCCCGGGCAGGCGCTTGAAGGTGCGGGCACAGGCCAGCACCACGCCGCCGGTGTTGCCTGCCGACACCAAGGCGTCGGCCTCGCCGTCACGCACCAGCCGCGCGGCCGTCAGCACGCTTGCATCGGGCATGGCGTCGAGCGCGGCGCGCGGCTCCGCGTCCATGGGCACGAAGCGCGGCGCGTGCACCAGGCGAAGCAGGCTGGCGTCGTGCGGGGCCTGCGCCAGCCCGGCGGCGATGCGCTCGCGGTCGCCGACCAGGACCAGGCGAGGGCACCCCGGCCGGGTGGTGCAGTGCGCGGCCGCGGAGATGGGAACGTCCGGGGCGAGATCTCCGCCCTGGACGTCGAGGGCCACCGTCGTCATAAGGTCGGACCGTACCATGAAGCGACCTGCGCCGCCCTGGACCACGACCGCTCTGGCAGGGCTGTACCTCGGGGCGGCGTTGTTCACGTGCGCGTGCGGGTCGCGCGAGGCCGGTGCGGCCCGCCGCACGCTGTACTTCGCTGGTGAACCGGTGGCGCGCATCGCAGAGCGCGCGTCCGTCGGTGGTGGCGCGCGGCACGTGACGCGCACGGCGACGCTCGAGCAGAGCGGCGAGACAACCGAGCTACGCGCGACGCTCGACGCGCAGGGCTTCGCGCTCGCCGCGCGCTACACGCGCGGCGCGCTGCGCGCCGTCGACCTCAGCGACCTCGCGGGGCTACGCGACCCCACGCGAGCGCCGGTGGTCCTCATCGATCTGCTCGGCCACGTGCAGCCGCGGGCGCCCACCGCGGTCCTCCTCGTCGATCTCGCGAGCGCCGAGCAGGTGCCGGGCACGGTGGAGCGACGGGGTGCCGAGATCGCGGCGCTCGACGCGTTCGGCTTCGTGGTGGCGCGCGCCAACGTCGAGGGTCATCGCACCGGACCGGGCGTGTTCTTCGAGGGTGACAGCGCACCGGCCACACCTCGCGTTCCCGTGGAGATCGAGGCGCCGAGCCCCGCGGGCGTGCGTGCGTGGCGCGCCACCGGCATCAACGACGTGGTCGCTGCGCTCACGGCCGACGGCCCCGGGCAGCACCGCGTCGGCGACGTGCTGGTGCGCACCCCGGCCCCAGGACTGGCGCCGCCCTCGGCCGCAGCGAGCGCGCCAGAGCCCTTCGTCGAGAGCGCCGATACGCGCGTGGTGGCGTGGGCTGGGGCATTGGCCGCCGGTGACGACGCGATGGCGCGCACAGCGCGCCTCGTCGAGGCCATCCACCCGATGGTCGACGCCAGCAAGGGCGCGCTGCCGCCCGCAGCGGTGGTGATGCTCGAGCACGGCGGTGACTGCGACGGCGCTGCCGCGCTCCTGACGGCCGGGCTGCGGGCGCTCGGCACGCCGGCGCGCCCCGTGGTCGGCTACCGCTGGGTGGATGGCCGCTTCCTGCCACACGCCTGGACGGAGGTGTGGACGCCTGGCGGGTGGCTCGTGGCCGACGCGACGGTGCCGCGCATCGGTGACGACGCGAGCTACCTCAAGCTCTTCGAGGGGCTCGGTGGTGCGCTCACCATGGGCCGCGTCCTCGGGCGCCTGCACCTGCACCCCACCAGCGCGCCGGGGGCGCCGTGAGCGCGCCGCTCCTCGAGCTCGACGGGCTGGCGCGGCGCTTCGGCGCGCGCTGGGCCGTGCAAGGACTGAGCGCGCGCCTCGGCGCCGGCGAAGTGGTCGGCTTCCTCGGGCCGAACGGCGCCGGCAAGACGACCTCCATCAAGATGATCGCCGGTCTCTTGGTGCCCACGGCGGGGCGCATCGTGCTCGACGACATCGATGTCGCCAAGCACCCCGAGGAGGCGAAGCGTCGCCTCGCCTACATCCCCGATCGGCCCTACGTGCCCGAGCGCCTGAGCGCGCGCGAGCTGCTCGGCTACATCGCAGGGCTGTACGGGCTCGATGACGGCGTGGCGGGCGAGCGTGGCATGCACGAGCTGGCGCGCTTTGGCCTCAAGGGGCGCGAGGACGACCTGCTCGGCACCTACAGTCACGGCATGCGCCAGCGCGTGCTGTTGGCGGCCGCGCTCATGCGCGCGCCCCGGGTGCTCCTCGTCGACGAGCCCATGGTCGGCCTCGATCCCCAGGGCATGCGCCTGGTAAAACGTGTGCTGCGCGAGGTAGCTGATGGGGGTGCCGTGGTGTTGATGAGCACGCACACGCTGGACGTGGTCGAAGAGGTCTGCGACCGCGTGCTGGTGATGGGGCAGGGTCGCCTGGTGGCCGACGGCACGGTGGCCGAGCTGACCGCGCGCTTGCCGCCCACCGCCGACGGCGGCGCCCCGACGCTCGAGGATCTCTTCATCTTGCTCACCGGCTCGTCCGATGAGGTCAGCGACCCGGGGGCCGTATGAGACAGGTGGCGCTGCTGATGGTCCCCTTGGCGCTGGCCTGTGCCAGCGACGGGGAGCTCAAAGACGGCAGCTTTCGCGACGCCAAGGTGGCGTACCGCGTGGGCGAGCCCGGCGCAGGGTGGCGCCAGCTCGACCTGCCGTCGGCGAACGTCGCCTGGTTCAACGACGGGCTGTCGGCGTCGTTGATGGCCAACTCCCACTGCGACGGCGTCAAGGACGCGCCGCTCGCGGGGCTGACGGAAGACCTGCTCATGGGCCTCACCGATCGCCAGGTCGTGAGCCAGACCGTGCGCCCGTGCTCGCGCCGCGAGGCGCTCGAGACCATCGTCGTCGGCAAGCTCGACGGCGTCGAGCGCAAGCTCGCGCTGTTGGTGCTCAAGAAGGACGGCTGCGTCTATGACCTCGTGCTCGGCGCCGGCCCTGCGCAGTTCGACCAGGCGCTGATCGCATTTGGCCGCGTGCGCGACAGCTTCGACGTCGACTCACGCGTTGGTCATTGATCGGCGTTCTCGGCACGGAATGGGGTAGCTTCGCCGCATGACCACCGAGCGCGAGGTCGAGGACAGTGGGTCGATGCCCCGGCCACAGGGGGGGCCGTACTCGACGCGCGGAGAGATCTCCCTGGTGCCCGCGGTGGCCGAGGGCGCCGAGGACCTGCTGCACAGAATCGGCCGCGAGACGCGCGAGTCGCTGGCCTACGTCGGCGGGCTGGCGCGGCTGTCGGGCTCGTTCTCGCGAGTGTTTGCCGTGCGCCCCATCGGCATGCGTGCCGTCATCGACCAGTGCGAGTCCATCGGCCTGCGCTCGTTGCCCATCGCGCTCTTGATCATGTTCTTTGTCGGCTTGGTGTTTGCGCTGCAGTTTGGCTTGACCTTGCAGACCATGGGGGCCGTCCCCTACGTGGGGCGCGTGACCAGCCTCTCGATCGTGCGTGAGCTCGGCCCCGTGTTCACCGCGCTCGTCGTCGGTGGCCGTGTGGGCGCCGGCATGGCCGCTGAGCTCGGCTCCATGCGAGTGACCGAGCAGGTCGATGCCATCCGCGCGCTCGGGGCCGACCCCGTGAAGAAGCTGGTGGTGCCGCGCGTGCTCGCGACCACGTTGATGCTGCCGCTCGTGACCCTGTTCGCCGACATCCTCGGCATCATCGGCGGCATGATCATCTCGTGGGCGCAGTTCGACCTGTCGATGGTCCGCTTCTTCGACTCCGCGGTCGACGTCGTGCGCGCCACCGACTTCATCTCGGGCTACACCAAGCCATTCTTCTTCGGCTTCGGCATCGCCGTCATCGGCTGTTATGAAGGGCTCACCTGTGGCCAGGGCACCGAGGGCGTGGGTCGCGCGACCACGCGCACGGTCGTCAACGTCTCGGTGATGGTGGTGCTGGTCGACTTCTTCCTGACCAAGATCTTCACCATGCTGCCGCGCATTTGAGCGCTGTCGTGGCTCAGCGACGACGACGTCGCAGCGCGCGCACGAGCGCGAGCACGACCAGCGCGCACGCAGACGACGATGTGCCACCGCAGGCGCATCCGTCGGGCGGCGGCAGGATGGTCACGAGCGGCACCGGCTCGGGCCCCTCGCCCTCGCCTTCGCCCTCGCCTTCGCCCTCGCCTTCGCCCTCGCCCGTCTCACCGAGCTCCGGCGCGATGGCGCCGAGGATGCGCGCGAAGGTGAACGAGCGCGCCTCATCGTCGATCAAGACCTCGAGCCCGAAGCCGAACAGCGCCGTCGAGGCCGTGAGCACGGCGGCCGCGCGACCGTCGGGGTAGGTGAGCGGCGCGCTCGCGCCCGCCTCCACCTGCCACACGTCGGGAAAGCGCACCTCATAGAGAGCGGTGCCGTCGTCGATGGCGCCGTCGAGCCCCTCGAGCACGCCGCTGCCGGCGATGGTGAAGGTGGCGGCGTCGTCCTCGACGTAGCTCGCGCCAAAGCGCTCGAGCAGGAACGAAGCGCCCGTCGCGTCGGTTGCAGTCTCGACGAGCGCGTAGCCCACCTCTTCGCCCGAGAGCAGCACGCGCCCGCCGCCATCGAGGAACACGCCGAGGGCGTCCATCTGGGCGGCGCTGAGCGGCTCGTCTCTGGTGGAGTCCTTGCCCGCGGCGACGTCGACGACGAGGTACTCCTCGAGCCCCACCGCGTCGTCGAGCGTTTCGTCGAGCGCGCCATCGAAGAACAGCTCGGGACCGCCATGCGCGGCGACGTCCAAGAGCGCGCGCCCGTGCTCGATGGCGCCCATGAGGTCGTTGTCGACGTCCTGCACCCAAGCGTCGCGTCGGTCGTAGGCCCACAGCACCAGGAGCGGCGCCGTGCGTGAAGCCTCGCCGATGAAGCGCGCCACCACCGCCTGCGAGGGCAAGCCCTCGCCGTCGTCGTTCAGCGCCGACACGCGAAAGGCGAAGCCGCGTCCGGGCTCGAGCTCGGTCGACGACAGCACCAGCTCGGTGGCACCCGTGACCACGGTGCCCTCGTCGAAGGCGCGCCCACGCGTGCTGTCGAGGCGCGCGCGCGCCACGCGGTACCCCGAAGCATCGGCGACGGCGCGCCACGACACCCGCAGCGTCCCGTCGTCGAGGTTCTGCGCGAGCACGCCCTCTGGGCGCACCGGCGGCACGCCGGTGCCGGGCGCCAGGTAGCTCGCTAGCCCGGCGGCCAGGCCGCGCGCGAAGGACTCGCGCCAGCGTGGGTCGTGCAGCGCGCGGTTGTCGCTGACGGCCACGCCCGCGGGTGTCACGAGGTTGTCGAAGAAGCCGGTCTCCACCAGGATGCCGGGCGTATCGTCGAGGTCGCGCAGCTCGCCGAAGTTGGCCACGAGGCGACCGCGATCCGCCCAGCCCGGGTCCCACTGCGCGCGCAGCGACGTCAAGATGGCGGCGTGCACCTCATCCAGAAGATCGCGCGAGCCCGGCGGGTCATCGCAGGTGGTGGCGCCAGCGCTCGAGGTGTGGTCGTCGTAGCTGATGCACGAGAAGCGATACGACGAGGTACCGTGCGCGCTCGACCCGCCCGCGGTCCCCGAGGCGTTGGCGTGAATCGAGACGAACACATCGGGAGCGACGAGCTCGGCATAGGCCGGGCGGATGGTGACGTCGTTCCTGCTCGTGACGTCGGCAGGGGCGCCTGCCTCGGGCACGTAGAGCGACGCGCTCATCTGCCACCACGGGTGGCGCGAGCCAGGGTGCAGGCCGCCGCCGAGCTTAACGGCGTCGGCCACCAGCACGCCGGTGGAGGGACCGGCCGCGAGCTCGAGGGCGCCGCCGGAGCCGAAGGGGTAGGCGCCGAGGTCCATCCAGAAGCGCCCCATGCGTCGCTGGTCGATCGCGAAGGTGCGCACCCCGCCCTCGTGCACCACGCTCACGACCGCGCCGGCGGTGCGGTTGCTGCCCTCGGGGAAGCGCAACGCCACGTGGCGCGGGCGATCGGCTGACGCGAGCGTGAAGGCGGCGCCCCCCGGGTCGGTGTCGGCGTTGCTGCGGTAGTCGTCGAGCCAGCCGACGCCGGCGGTGGCGCCGTCGCTCCAGGTGCCGGAGCTCTCGGCGTAGCCCGCGTCGCCGTCATCGACGATGTGCGCGTCACCGACGTCGTGGTCGGGCTCGCGCACCAGGATCAGCTCGGCGCCCATCTGCTGCAGGAGCGGGATCACCTGGTTGGTCGCGAGCTCGGCGGTGAAGAAGTCTTCGGTGATGCCGCGGCACGTGCCGCAGCCCTCGAACTGGTGGTTGCTCCGCTGCGTGGAGTAGGTGCCGTCGCCGTTGTCGAGCCAGCCGTGGCCGGCAGAGAGCGCGATACGGAAGCCGACGAGCGCGCCACCGAAGGGCAGCCGCGCGGTGGTCGTCACCTTGGCGCCCGGCGCCGCCCGTCGTGGCAGCGGGGTTCTCGTCGACACCACGCGCTCTGGCGGCGCGCCAAGCGCGATGAGCGCGCCAGCGCGCTCGCGCACCAGGCGCACCGGCGTGCGCACGTCGGCCGCAAGCAGCGCGCCCAGCATGGTCTCTCGGCGCAGCTCGTCGTGCACGGGTCCGTCGTTTGGCAGGCCGCGCAGCACCACCTGCACCGCGGCGCCACGCGCGCTCACCTCTGCGCGCATGGTCGAGGGGAAGTCGGGCGTGCCGGCGAGCGCGCACACGACGGCCTCGACATGGTCAGCCGCCGGCGCCGCGCGAGCGTTCCCGGTGGCGATCCCGACGACGAGGACCGCGATCAGGGGGCGCAGGTGATCTCCACGAACTCGTTGACGAAGTTGCCGCTACCGGAGGCGTCGCTCACCTCGGAGATGAAGCAACCGCTGCCGCCGGCGACGCCGGTGCCCGGGTCTGCCGTGCCAACCGCGTTGGCGCGGATCGTCCACGACGCCGGTTGCGAGGGATCGCCGTTCGGATCGACACGCACCAGGTTCTGATCGGAGTCGATCGCGATGGTCGGCCCGTCGACGACCACGCCTCCCGCGTCCTTGATGCTGTAGGTCTCGTCGCCATTGAGCTGCGGGCAACGGTCACCGCTGTTCAGCACGACGGCGTTGCCGGGCAGGGTGACGCCCCAGGCCGTGCCGAACGCCGCAGCCGCAGCGTTTCGCGTCACGATGAGCGTTCCGCCCATGGGCACGACGGTGCCAGCGGGGATGGTGTAGCTCTGCGTCGAGTTGGTTTGCTCGAGCTTCCAGCCCGAGAGGTCCACCGTGAAGTTGCTCGGGTCGACCACGTCGACGTCGGCGGCGGCCTCGCCGTTCAGCGTCGCGCGAACCTGCCCAGTGCGAGCGTCGGCGGCTCCCGTGAAACTGAAGGTCGCGCTGAGGGCATCGGCCACGACGTCCACGGTGGCGGGCACGCTGCCAAGCTCGATGGGCTCGAGGGTGATGGTGATGGTGCTGCTCGGCGGCGCGGGCAGGTCGAGCGCGACGGTGAACTCCTGGGCCCCATTGAAGGGCAGGGTGACGTCGTTCGGCGTGATGCTGACGACGTGGGTGGGTGCGGTTGGCTCAATGACGCGCACGGTGGCGTTCTGCGGGGTGCCGGCGCCGAGCTGCGCCGTGATGACGGCGTCGCCCGCGGCCCCCGGCGTGAGTGGCACCACCACCGACGACTCGCCCGACGCCACGTCGACGCTCGCGGGTACCGACGCGGTCCCCGGCGCCGACGACGAGAGCGCCACGGTGGTGGCGCTGGCCGCCACGCGCGTCAGCCGCACCGTCAGCGCGCTCGGGAACGAGGAGCTGCCCGCTGCCGCGCTGGTGCGCAGGAACGACAGCGCCGGCTCGAGGGCATCGAGGTCGGCCACGCCGAAGACCACGTCGTCGGCGCTGCGGGGCAGCACCTTCAGGTGATCGTTCTTGAACACGAGCGGCCCGCGCACCACCGAGAGGTGTTCGCCGAGCGCGGGCAGGGGTGCCAGCAAGAACAGGTAATCGTCGAGGCGCAGACCGGCGCCCGGCGCTGCGTCTGGTGCGTCGATCTCGAGCTCGTTGTCGCCGCTGTCGCCGCCACCAGCGGGGGGCGTGTCGTCGACCACCTCGGCGCCCTGGACCTCGACCAAACAGCCCTCGAGACCCGAGCGCGCGCCCTCGGCCGCCACTACCGCGATGTCGGCCGCGGCGATGATCGCCGGGTTGACGTCGCCGGTGCCGGTGACCGTGAAGCTGGCGCTGCCGAGCTGGATCTGCTGATAAAACACGCCCGGCGTCGCGCCCGTGATGTCGATGAGCTCGCCCACCGCGGGCTTGGGCTCGCCCGGATAGAAGGTGAAGATGCAGGAGTTGTCGACGTCGGTGTAGCCGGCCGCAGCGTCGTCGAGCTGGGCGAAGAAGCCGTTGGCGGCCACCCCGGTCACCACCAGGTCCGGCACCGACACGCGGCCGAGCTGGCCCACCTGATCGATGGGCGTGGTCTTGACGGCATAGACGCTCATGGGACAGCCCGCGCCGTCGGGGTTGGCGTCGTTCGGACATGCGTCGCACAGATCGCCGATCTGGTCGCTGTCGGCGTCGGCCTGGTCGACGTTGGCGTCGTCTGGGCAGTTGTCGACCGCGTTGGCCACGCCGTCGCCATCCTTGTCGTCGGTGTTGAAGGTCGTGCACTGGTCGGTGTTGGCGTCGAGCGGGCAGCGATCGCACAGGTCGCCCGCGCCGTCGGCGTCGGCGTCGCCCTGCGCGCCGCCGTCGAGCGGGCGGATCGGGTTGAACATGCCCGGGCAGTTGTCGCTCGCGTCCGCCACGCCATCGCCGTCCTGGTCGCTGGCGTTGCCGCTCCCGCTGTACTGCGACGAGCCGTTGATCAGATCGGGCCCGAGCGTGCGCGAGGGGACGCAGGTGGGCTCATCGTCGGGGACACCGCAGAAGAACAAGGCGTATCCGGCGCCTCCCTGCGCGCCTTGCAGGGCCGCCAGGCCCTCGCCGGTCTCGCGCGTCAGACACACGCGCTTGTCGGTGCCACACACGTCGAGCGCGTCGCAGCCCTGCTCGAGCGCGTCGACGATGGCGGCGTTGCCGGCCAGCGCGCGCCCACCCTTGAGCACCAGCGCAACGTCGGCGATCGCGGCCTCGGTGACGGCCGCGAACTGCGTGCGCCCCGCCTTGGCGAACACCGCGACGTCACCCACGTGACCCGAGGCCAACAGTCCGAGCTTGCCGTCGGCGCCCACGGCGTGCGCGCCGTTGACCGTCACCATGCGCCACAGCTGCTGCGTGGTGAGCGCGTTGCCCCAGAGCTGGTTCAGGTCGCGCGCGCACTGCAGCTCACGCAAGAGGTTCATGGATCCCGACGGGATCCAATCGGTGCCGAGCGCGACGTTGACGCCGAGGTGCGCGAACAGCGGGATGGCCGCGGTGTCGCCGTAGAGCGAGACGTTGCTGCGCGGCGACCAGATGAGCGACGCGCCGCGCTCAGCCATGAGCGCAACATCGAGCGGCGTCAGCCCGACGCCATGAATGATGGCGGTCTTATCGGTGATGATGTCCGCGCCGCCGTTTTCGTCCGACGACAGGCAGAGGAACTCGTTGTGCGCAACGGCGTCGATGCCCTCGGAGATGTGCGGCGCGAAGGGGGCGAAACCGCCGGGTGTCACGATGTCGCCGTAGGCGCAGCCGCTCTCGAGCTGGGTGCCGCTCGAGTCGTCCAGGGGGAAGGTCTCGTAGTCGACGTAGTCGGCGCCAATGGCACCCATGTCGTCTGGGTCGTCGAGGTTGCGCAGTAGGCCGTCGCGCCCGCCCGAGGCAAGCGTGGCGGTGGCGCCGCCCAGGATGAAGCGCAGCTCGCCGAGGGCCTTGGCGGCCTGGTTCGCGTTACCCGCCGGCGACACTTCGGGGTTGTCGCGCTTGCCGCGACGCCAATCGTGCCGTTGCTCCCAGCGCAGCATCGGGTCGACGCAGTCGGCGCCGCTGCAGGTGGCGCCCGAGGCGTCGTGCTCCGCCTGCACCCACGGCTCCGAGCTCATCCACCCCGCGTGGTCGTGCGCGTTGATGAGTCCCGGTGACACCACGGCGTCGGGGCAGAGCACCAAGGTGCGCCCGCTGTCGCGCGTCACGCAGTCGCAGCCCACGCACGAGATGGTGCCGTCCTCGTCGATGGAGACGCCGCCGCGCTCGAACACCTGGCCGGGCAAGAGCAGATCGCCCACCACCACCAGGCCGCCGGTGCCAGCGCTGACGGCGCACACCGCTGCGCCGGGGTCCGACGCCGGCGCGGTGTCGCACGCGACGACCTCGATGGGCTCGCCCTCACCCTCACCCTCGCCCTCGCCTTCCCCCTCACCCTCGGCGGGAGGCGCGCAGCTCGAGCAAGCAAGGGGAGAGGGAAGCGCCGCCACGACGACGCACAGAAGTCCAATGCGATGCATCCCCACGGCTTACCAGACGGATCCAAAGAAAAAACACCGGATCCGATGCGAGCGCAGCGGGCTCTGCCCGCGCAGCGAGCGGCAAGCCACAAATCATCGCGGCGTTGCTCCAGCCCGGGGGAGCGAACCCCAGCAGAAGGGCGCCTGTCGGTCCTGGCCCAACGGCACGCGGCGTCCTGCCGAGCCGGTGAAGGCCCAGGCCGACAGGCGCACGCGTCGCCGACGACCTTGTCGTCGTCGGCGACGCAATCAGAACTGCACGCCGCCCCACATTTGGAAGGTCCACGCGAACTGCGGGTTGCCGAAGCGGGTGAGGTCCACGTCGGCCACCGCGTCGTAGTGCTTGAACGCGGTGAAGGGCAGCAGGAAGCCCGTCTGCAGCATCAGATAGAAGCCGTCCTCGGTGCCGTAGTAGCCGGTACCGTCGATCTCGAGGCCCATGGGGTTGCTCCCCTCGACCACCGCCG
The DNA here is from genome assembly GCA_020850995.1 of Deltaproteobacteria bacterium. GTDB lineage: Bacteria > Myxococcota > UBA727 > UBA727 > VGSZ01 > JACOUT01. The sequence goes on along the minus strand of JADZDP010000067.1, from coordinate 6,270 downwards.
TGGTCGACGACGCAAAGATCGCGTGGCTGTAGATGAGGTCGAGGCGCGCGCCGAGGTTGTCGGTGAGGTTGTAGCCCACGTGCGGCTTCACGTAGATCGCGTCCGTGACGGTGCCGAGCACCTCGCGGAACAAGATGAGGTCGACCTGGTAATCCGGGTCGAACTTGAAGTTGGTGATGTTGTCATCGACCTGCGTGCAATCGACGGTGCTGCCGTCGGTGTCGGTGAGCGCCAGCGCCGGATCGCGCGCCAAGCACTCCGAGTACTGCTTGCCGTCGAAGTCGCCCGGCTGCGGCGCCTGGTTCAGCACCGGGCGCAGACCCCAGCCGAACGCGTCGTCACCGCTGGCGGCGCCAAAGTCGAGGCCGATGGTGAGCTGGTCGTTCAAGAGCTTGTAGCTCGACTCGACGGCGCCGCCGAGCTGCGCGATCCACAGCGGCTTGTTGACGATGGCAGGATTCCCGTCGGCGTCGTTCTCGATGACGCGGAGGGCCGAATCGTAGGTGGCGCCGCTGGCCGTCGACGTGCCGACGATCTGCGCCATGATGCCGACCAACTCACCCTCGATCTTGAGCTTGTCCCACTGGAAGCGCACCCAGCCCGAGCCGATGCCGGCGGTGGCGTCGCGCCGCACGTACTCCTCGGGCGAGGTCACCGGGTTCGAGGTCACCGCCTGGCCACCGGGCTTGGTGTAGTAGCTCGGGATGTCCCATTGCTGCGTGCGGTACACCGAGAACACGCCGTAGTTGAGCACGAAATTGCCGGCGCGCAGCTGCTCGGCGATGTCCTCCTCCTTGTCCTTCTTGGCGACGACGAGGATCAGGCTGTGCACGTCGTCGCGCGGATCGAGGTTGAAGCGCTGCCCGGTTTCGCCCGGATACGACGACAGACCCGCGTCGCCGCCGACGCCCGCGCCGCCGGCTCGTCCAAAGGGCCCCGACGACGACCACGAGTAGGTCGGTACGATGTAGTGCCCGCCGATGCGCGTGGCGAACATCACCTGGTCGGCGTTGTCGCCGTTGTCGTTGTCGATCTTGTTGCCATCGTTGGCGAGGAGGCCGAGGCCGAAGTGCGTCGGCATGCGGCCGAAGCGCAGTTGTCCGAGCGGCGTCATGACCTCGGCCCACAGGCGCTTGATGCGAATGGCGTCGTAGAGCGCGTTCAGGCCCGATTGCGGCGGGTTCTGCGACGCGGCGAACAGCGGGAGCGGCAGCGTTGGGTTGTTGGCGAAGCCGGGCAGCGACTCGGGCGTGCTGCCGTACACCAGGTTGTCGAACACGTCGACGGTCGAACGGATGCGGATGTCCTCGGAGATGTTGAGCGTCGGGTCGAGGCGCAGGCGCATGTTCATGGTCAGGAGCGTCTGCGTGTCCTCCTTGGTGGCGCTGCACGTGTCGCCCACGTAGTTGGGCGTGGCGCCGTCACCGTCAGGCACGCAGCCGTCACCGTCGAAGGGCCGGTACATGGTGGGCGGGGGCACGCTCGAGGTGCCGCGCCCGAGGCCGCCGGCGGCGTTCGGGTCGAAGGTGCCGAGGTCGAGGCGCGAGAACAGATCGAAGCGCGTGCGGAAGTAGCCGTCAAACTCGAGGAAGTTGAGCGTGGGCTTCACCTCCTCCACCCACTTCTCCTCTTCCCACTCCTGCGCCGCCGCCTTCTGCTGCGCGGCGTCGCGCGCGGCCGCGTCCATCTCGTTTTGCAGTTGCGCCTTGAGCTCGGTCTCGAGCTCGGCCTTGAGCTGGGCCTTGAGCTTCGCGATCTCCTCGGGCGACATGCCGGGCGCCGGCGGTGGCGGCGTGGGCTCGGAGGGCACCGGCTCGGCCGCGGTGGGCAGGGGCGGCACGTCGCCGGGCTTCGCCTCGTCGACCTTTGGCTCGTCGGCCTTCTCCTCCGCGGCCTTGTCGTCGGCCTTCTTCTTGTCGCTCTTCTTTTCGTCCTTCTTCTCCGCGGCCTTCTTCTCCGCGGCCTTCTTGTCGTCCTTGGGCGCGGGCGCCGGGGCGGGCGCCTCCTGGGCGCGGACGGGCGCCGAGGTCGCGAGCAGCAGTCCAGACGTTGCGAAGAGCACCAAACACGCGCGCATGCAGCCTCCCGACGGGCGAGGCCGGCGGGTTACACCGCATCGCGTCGACCAGCAAGCCGCTCGGTCGCCGGACCGGTCGCCCTCCTGGTGCCGCCCTGCTGTTGGGGCCCTACGCCTGTCGCTGCGAGCCGGCGTTCAAGAGCGCGCGCAGCGCCGCGGCGGTGCCCTCGTCGAGCTGGCGCACCAGACAGGTGCGCCGCCCGCTTTGCGTGTGCACGGAGCGCACGACGACGTTGAGGGTAGCCACCAGGTCGCCGTCGCCGCACACGAAGGAGAGCGCCAGGCGGTCGCCCCGTTGCACCAGCCGATCGATGGGCACCTGGGCCTCGTCGTGCTCATCGAGCGAGCGCAGCTCGGTCAGCACCTCGTCGCGCGTGGCGAAGCAGGCCCGCGCGGGCAGGCGCTGCTGCTGCTGAATACGCGCCTCGAGGTCAACCACGCGACCGGCCACGACCTCGCGCAGCAGCGCGAGCATCGGATGGCTCGGGTCTACCAGCTGCGCGAGCACGCCCGCCGACAGGCGGCTGCCCCCGCGCGGCAGCCGGCGCCCCACCACGCGCATGGGTAGCTCCAGCGCACGACCGACGCTGTCGAGGCGGATGGCCAGGATGAAGAGCGAGCCCAGCGCCACCGGCAAGCGGGTGGGCACGAAGATCGGCCGCTTGGCGTCGATGTCTGCGACCATCGAGGCGGGGTCGCGCACATCGAGGAACACGCGCCGCTCGGAAACCTCGTCCTCAACCATCATCTTCCCCCGGGAGATCCACGCCGCAGTGCGGCAATGATCTCTGCACACTCCTCATAGCATCGTTCGCAAAAGCTGCACGGGGGCGCACCATGTCGTTCAGACGCGCTCGCTTGCGATCGATCGGTTTGACGCGAAGCGTGAGCGCGATGTCGTTCGATGTGGGAGCGATCTGGGATCACTGAAACGCTGCCATCGGTCACTGCGATGATGGTAGCGTCCCCGCACTTCACGGGAGGGGCGCCCGCATGCTTCACGAGGATCGCAAGCTGTTGGCGGCGTATCGCGCGGGCGAGACGTGGGCCTTCGAGATCCTCTACCGCACCTTCTCCGAGCCCGTGCGCCGTTTCCTCGCCGGCGGCTTCACCTTCGTCAGCCGCGGTAAGACCTGCCGCTACCGAGGCGCGGTGCCCGGCATCGACGCCGACGCCATCGTGCAAGAGACCTTCGCGCGCGCGTTCGCGCCGTCGACGCGCACGCACTACGACGGCGAGCGCCCCTTCAAGAACTACCTCTTCTCCATCGCCAAGAACCTGGTGCTGCGCGAGCTCGCGCGCAAAGAGCGCGTGGCGCGCCTCGACCTCGGTGACGAGGGCACCGAGCTGCTGCGTCGCAAGCGCGCCGACTCGATGCCCACGCTCAGCTCCGACGAGCGCGACCCCGAGACCTTCCTGGCCGACGGCGAGCTCAAGGTGGTCACCAAGCGCTTCGTTGCCGAGCTCGACCCGGAAGGGCGCGCATTCTTCCTGTTCCGCTTCGTGCGAGGCCTCACGCAAGAGGCCACCGCCGAGGCCATGAAGACGACGCGCGCGCGCGTCAAGCTGCTCGAGAAACAGCAGCGGCGCGCGTTCTTGGCGCAGCTGCGCGAGCACGGCTACTTCGTCGGCTACGCGCCCCGTCCGCGCTGGTCGCGGCACGCCGCGTAGTCCCCACTCAGTCGTCGCGCACCCACGCCGCCGCCGCGCGATGAAACGCGCGGCGCATCTCGAGCATGCGCTCCTTGTGCTCGCGGCTCTCGTGCACGCGGTTGGTCAGGAGCACGTAGGCGGCGCCCGGCGGCGCCGGGTCCACGAACAGCGAGGTGCCCGTGAAGCCGAGATGCCCCACGGCGCGCGCTGACAAGGCGCCCCCGGTGGTGCCGTTCGGCATCGCCCGGTCGAAGCCGACGGCACGCTCGCCGGCGCTGGCCGCGAACGCAGCGAGGGTGGCTTCGCCTGGCTCAGAGAGCGCGCGCAAAAGGAAGCGCGCCGCGCCCTCCACGTCGAGGAGCGAGCCGAACAGGCCCGCGTTGCCCGCCACGCCGCCCATGGCGAACGCGTTGTCGTCGTGCACTTGCCCGAACAGCGCGCGGCGGCGCCAGGGGCAGCGCTCGGTGGGCGCGACGTTCGGCACCGCGGGGTGAAAGCCCTCGACGTCAAGGCGCACGAAGCGCAGCCCTGTGGCGCCGTAGGCGGCGGCGGCGCGGGCGAACAGGTGGTCGAGCGGATCGCCGAGCCGCTCCTCGAGCCAAGCGCCGAGCGCGATGAACCCGAGGTCGGAGTACAGCGTGCGCGCGCCGGGCAGCGCCTCCGGCGCTATCGCAAGCGCGGCATCGACGACGGCGCGCGCGCCCGCTGGTAGGCCGCACACGCCCGCCTTGCGTGCGACCTCGAAGAGTGGCCGCCAGGCCGGCAGCCCCGCATCGTGCCGCAACACGTGCGCCACGGTGACGCCGGGCCAGCCCGTGGGCCAGGGCTCGTCGTCGAGCGATACGCGCCCGGCATCGACGGCGCGGGCCACCACCAGCGTCGTCGACAACAGCTTGGTGAGCGAGGCGAGATCCCACACCGTGTCTTCGTCGACGGCGCGGGCGCCCTCCAATCGGTGCAGGTGCCCCGCCACCAGCGCGCGTCGACGACCATCGCCGGTGAGCACGAGCGCCGCCGCGCCCGGCGTGGTGCCGTCGTTCACCGCGATCGAGAGCACACGCTCGACGCTCACGGCAGGTCGTCGAGCAGGGTGAGCGCGCCGCCGTCGGCGTTCGCCGCCAGGCGCGCACGCACGCCCAGCGGCAGCGCGAGGTTCGGCGCCTCGTGGCCCATGGGCAGGCCGTGTGCGAAGGGAATGCCCGCGGCGCCCAAGCGCTCGGAAAACACCTCGAGGGCGCTGGGCGCGGGGTCGCGCGCGCCGCTGCCCGTGGGCTCGGCGCAATTGGTGAGGTGGCCGGCCACCACGGCGCGCACGCCGCGCAGGGCGCCCGCGTAGATCAGATGCGTGAGCTCGCGATCGATGCGGTAGGGCCGCTCACCTACCTCCTCGAGCGCCACGATGGCGCCGTCGAGCGAGGGGAAGCTCGGCGTGCCGATGAGCGCGCCGAGCGTGCACAGGTTGCCGGCGAAGAGCGCGCCCTCGACGTCGATGGGCTCGGCGGCGCGCACCGCGACACGGGCCCCGCGCGCGCGTCGCTCGAGCACCGCGCGGCAGTGCGCGACGCTCTCGTCGGGCTCGGCGGCGAGCGTGGTGATGAGCGGCCCGTGCACGCAGGGCACGCCGCGCCGCCAGAGGTGGGCGAAGAGCGCGGTGGCGTCGGAGAAGCCGATGACGAGCGGGGCCCGAGCAACGCGGGGATCGATGCGCGACAGGAGGCGGGGCAGGCCGTAGCCACCGCGGGCGAGCCAGACCACGTCGACGTCGGAGCGGAGAGCGTCCGCCAGGGACGCGCTCCGTTCTTCATCACTCCCGTTCAGGTACGCGTGGCGTCCTCGCACGACGCCGTCAGTGTCGTCGACCGTGATGCCGGCGGCGTGCAGGCGCGCCACGCCGGCGGCCAGCTTGTCGAGGGGAGGTGGGCTCGAAGGCGCAACGACGCGCACGCGCATCGCGGCCTTCTACCTCCCCGGCGACCTCACGCGAAGCGGCGCTTGTGCACGCGCGCCAACACCATGCGCTGGGCCACCGCGGCGGCGAGCGTCTCGTCCTTCAGCTCGGCCAGCGCGGCCTCGTAGAAGGCGGCCGCGAGGTCTCCGAGGGTCGTCCGAATGGTGCTCTGGGGGCGCTTCATGATGGGCTCCTGCGTTCGACATCCTTTGGATGCACGCGCGAGGCCAACAGTGCCAAGCGGCGTACATGGATCACGCGCCCGTGCGACGCCGCGTCCAGACGCAGACGCGCGTCGCGTCATCCGCGAGGATCGGGCCGTGCGTTCCGTGTCAGCGGCGACGCGGCCGCGTCATTGCTGACACGGTGCGAGGGTGTGCGGTAGGTGACGTCACGGCGCGATCGCGCCGTGACGCCCGGCCGAACGCCATGTGGGGCAATGTGCGTCCGCGCGGCCTAGTCCTACTTGATCGGATCGTCGTCTGCTGCGGCCGCGTCTGCCGGGCGCCTCACGGCGGGAGTCCTCGGCGGCGCCTGCGCCGTACGGCAAGTACGGCTCGGCGGCGCCTCCGGGCTCCGCCGTGATCCGCCT